>JAZUBD010000440.1:0-2639 GCA_045638305.1 Lachnospiraceae bacterium | reverse complement strand
ACCTCCCGAATCTCTTCCGCAGAGGTACGGGACTGTTCAGCCAGCTCCCGGATTTCATCCGCAACTACCGCAAAGCCTCTGCCGGCCTCTCCCGCTCTCGCCGCTTCGATGGAAGCATTTAAGGAAAGGAGATTGGTCTGACTGGCAATAGCGGCAATCATGTCGGTAGCCTTTTGAATCTGCTGGGCGGATTCGTTGGTCTCATTGGTCTGCTTCTTAATCTCGTTAATCGCATCATCCGCTTCCTTACTGATAATCAAAAGCTCCTGTAAGGTCTTGTCCGCATCGATGCTGTACTCATCCATCTTCTTCGCACTGGCACTTAAGTTCTCTACCTCGGACACCGCCACCTCGATGGCTTCGCCAATTTGAGCAACCTGGGCATTGGCCTGCATGGTCTCCGTCGCCTGAGAGGTAGCTCCCTTTGCAATCTCCTCTACCGCAAGATTGACACTGGCTACGGTCTCGGAAATCCGGCTCATGGACTCATTCATCAGCTCGGAGAAATCGGACACTTCCTTTGCAGAGGTACGAATGCCTCCCACAATTCCGTTTAACTCCTCGGCCAGCTTCTTTACGCCCCGGGCAATATCACCGATTTCATCCTTCCGCTTTGTATCCATCTCCTCGATATGAACCGTCAAATCGCCTTCCGCCACGCGGGTCAGACCGTCTACGGAGCTATCCAGGGCCTTTGCCATCTTCCGTACTTCAAAGAAACACAATACCGCTGCCGCTGCCGCGAAAATAAAACCGAAAATAAACAATGCCGCCAAAATACCGTTCATATCCTTATTCATGCCGGTACGGTTGATTCCGCAGAATATCGCGCCGACGATTTCACCGGAGCTCTCCTGCATCAACGGATAATAGTAGGACGCATACGGTGCCCCGTTGAATTCGGTATCGGAATCATAATAATAATTCCCCTGATACACATGTTTTACTAAAATATTTTCATAGGTGGCCGCATCTACCTTCGTACCGGAATAACGATTTCCGTTCTCGTCCGTAAAGGTAGTCATCACACAGGTGTCACCGAAAAATATTATAATGTCTACGCCGGCCTTTTCACTCATTACATCCAGATACTCATACATCGGCTCCAGATCTTCGGCTCCCTTATAAAACACGCCGTCCGTGTAGGAATAATCTCCGTAGGTATGTAACGTAAACGCCTCCGCCGCGGATACGGAAAGACTCTCCATCTCACTCTGTACCAGCTGATGGGTCAGCTTCTTTGCACTGGATCTGGAATCGATGATATAAAACAGGCTGATGACAAGAATCGGCCCCAACACAAGCGCCATAATACGCACCATCAAGGTGAACCAATGTCTCTCCTTCAGCTGTTGCTTTAACAAAGCCCTCTTCGCGGCTCTCTCCGCCTCTTTGGCCTCCTCTTCTTCTACATCACTGAAGTCCATTGCAAATATATCCGTATCCATATCGGAATCCTCGGAACCGTCCGTAATGAAGTCTTCGTCATTTATGTCTTGAAAGAAATCCTCCGGAATCTCCAGTTCCTCCGTCTCCGGGGCCACAGCTGCATCTGCCGGTCCTTCCGTTGTCTCAAACAATTCATCCGTTGTACGCATCGTCCTTCTCCTTTCCGGACATTTATCCCCATAAAATATCCATCGCAAGGTTTGCTCCAGTATAACATATTTTAACAAAAAAGTCCAGTGATTTCCCTTAATTTTCTCCAAATTCCACCCGAATTGTGTAAATTTTACTCACAACTTAGTCCATTCTTTTTCTACTTACATCCTTAAGGAAAAAATATCCTTTTCAAGACAATTTTTCTATGATATACTTCTAATAGTATAGTTTCGGTGGCTTGTACTTTATCGTAACGCCAAACAGGAGGTTCCCATGAAACATCTGAAATACCGCATCATCTCCGCCCTGTGCGCTTGTGTCTGCTTTTTTGTTGCAGCGCTTTCCGGCGACTTTCCGGTCAATGCGGATACACAGAATGATACTCCCGCTTCTTTGGGTGATCTTGTTACCGGTGCACCGGAACAGGCCCCTTCCAGGAATAATGTAACGGCCTCCCCGGAGGACACACCGCAGTTTACTCCGACCCCGGCCGTCCTTTTAACCGCCACGCCGACTCCGAAGCCGACCCCGAGTCCGACTCCGGCTGCTACGCCGACACCGACTCTGACCCCGACGCCGACCGTTACGCCGACGCCGACGGCCACTCCGACTCCGGAACCGCTTAACTTTACGAAAGCAATCGCCAACGTTTCCGACTTTGTAAACGTCCGTGAAGGTGCTTCCACCGATGCCAAAATCGTCGGAAAGCTCTATAAAAACGGCATTGCGGAGGTCCTTGGTACCGACGGCGAATGGACACAGATTTCTTCCGGTAACGTCACCGGATATGTCTTCTCCGAATACTTATATCTCGGGGAAAAGGCACTGACCTATGCAGACCGGATTACCGCTTACAATGCAAAGGTTACAGCCAATTCCATGAACGTACGCTCCGGTCCGGGTACCGAGCACGACAAGTTAGGCTCCGTCACCAACGGAAATACCTTCCCGGCCATCCTCTCACTCTCCAATGCAGAGTGGATTGCGGTACAGTACGATGCCGACACGGTGGCGTATCTGTACTCGGAATATGTTTC
>JAZUBD010000439.1:0-3091 GCA_045638305.1 Lachnospiraceae bacterium | reverse complement strand
ATGAGTGCGTTCGGATGACAGCAGTTCTGAATCTGACCGCTCTTACAAAGGCTCATAAAACGGTCACCGGTTCTGCCTTCACGATAACATGCGGTACAGAAGGACGGAATATACCCGAACTCCATCAGCCAACGTACCACCTCATCCAGAGTACGCTTGTCACTGACATCAAACTGCTCGGAATTTTCTTCTTCCGGCTCCGGCTCGGAATAACCGCCCACACTTGTCTTAGAAGCTCCGCTGATTTGGGAAACACCGAGACGGATGACCTTCTCACGGACTTCCTTGCTTTCTCTTGTGGAAATAATCATACCGGTATACGGTACGGAAATACGGATAAGCGCACAAAGCTTTGCAAAAATCTCGTCGCTGATACCGTTATCGAATACCGTCGGGTCAATATCATCGGCACGCTTAATACGCGGTACGCTGATAGTATGCGGTCCGACACCGTGTACCGCCTCCAAATGCTCCGCATGCATAAGAAGTCCGGCAAACTCGTATTTGTACAGTTCCAGTCCGAACAATACGCCCAAGCCTACATCATCGATGCCGCCTTCCATGGCACGGTCCATTGCCTCGGTATGGTACGCATAATCATGCTTCGGTCCTGTCGGATGAAGCTTCTCATAACTTTCCTTGTGGTAGGTCTCCTGGAACAAAATGTAGGTGCCTATGCCGGCATCCTTTAGCTTCCGATAATTTTCTACCGTGGTCGCTGCGATATTCACGTTTACACGGCGAATCGCACCGTTTTTGTGCTTGATGCTGTAAATGGTGTCAATACACTCCAAAATGTACTCAATCGGGTTGTTTACCGGGTCCTCACCGGCCTCCAGAGCAAGACGCTTATGTCCCATATCCTGCAGCGCGGTTACCTCCCGTACAATTTCCTCCTGGGTCAGCTTCTTACGGGCAATGTGCTTATTCTTCATGTGATACGGACAATACACACAGCCGTTGATACAGTAGTTTGAAAGATACAGCGGCGCAAACATAACGATACGGTTGCCGTAGAACTTCTTTTTCAGTTCCTCCGCCATGGTATACATTCTGGCTACTCTTGTAGGTTCCTCACAGGCAAGAAGCACCGAGGCCTCCCTGTGGTCAAGTCCCTTACACTGCTCTGCTTTCGCAAGGATTTCGTCAATCAGGGCGAAATTCTCCTTGTTCTCCTCGGCATAGGCAAGGGTTGCGGTGATTTCCTCATGGGAAATAAACTCTTCCGCGATAAGTGATGCTTTGTTGTACATATTCTTCTGTCCTTTCTTTCGGGTCAGAATCCTCTTCCCCGTTAGTAAAATAATTTATTTTGCAAACCCGGGTGCATCACCACGGGAAATTGCCACTGTAAAATTCTCTTTTGCAAGCTCAGCTCGCAACAGTTCTAAATGCTCCGCCGCTTCATTACCGCTGTGGACCTTGTTGTCGTACAGGGCATACTTGTCTCTCACTCCTGCCGGAGAAAGATTCGGCATAATGACGTTGGCACCGTGTCTAAGCCCCTGCAAACGGCCGTCACTACGGGCCGTACCCAGTGCCGTGGTCGCAGGCAGTAATACTTCCGGAAGCATCAAGCGGATAGCGGAAAGAAGAAATAACGTCAACTCACTGCTACCGGCCATCTTCTCTTCAAAAGGTGTATTCTTTGCCGGTAAAAACGGGCCGATTCCAACCATCTGCGGGCGGAACCGTTCCAAAAACACCAAATCCTCTATGATACAATCTATGGTCTGATAAGGCGAACCCACCAAAAATCCGCATCCGGTCTGATATCCGATTTCTTTTAAATTCCGCAGACATTCCATACGGGTCTCATAGGGCTGATTAGCCGGATGAAGTTTTGCGTAATGTTCCGGATCAGCGGTTTCCTGACGAAGCAGAAAACGTTCCGCGCCTGCCGCATAAAACCTCTCATAGCTCTCCTTTTGCCATTCTCCCACCGATAGGGTAATGGCGCAGTCCGGATACCTTGTATGTATCTGTCCTACCAACGAGCAAAGCCTCTCCTCCGTAAAATATCCGTCCTCGCCTCCCTGCAGTACAAAGGTCCGAAACCCGGCCTCATAGCCCTCTTTACAGCAGGAAAGAATCTCCTCCTCTGTCAAACGATACCGCTCCACACAGGAATTACTTTTCCGGATCCCACAATAATAGCAATCCTTTTTACATATATTCGTAAATTCAATCAAACCTCTCACATATACCTGACGACCGAATACCCGGTCCGTTTCCCTACGGGCGGCACTGCGCAAACACTCCGTAGTTTCCGGGTCCCGTTGCTCCAATAAAACCTTCCATTCCTCACGGGATAAGGTGTGCTCTATGATTAATTTCTCCGATATATTCCTTAAATCTGACATTAGATTCATTTCCTTTTATGTTTTTCTTTACATTCCGCAAAAAACGTGATACTATGAGACTATACTAACAAACGGAGGACTCCCTATGCAGTTAATTTTACGCAATATCATGGAAGAATACGTAATTCTTACTCTGGATGAAATGTTGCCGTTTTTGGAAGGCTGCAAATGTGAGCGTTGCCGTCTTGACATGGCATCCTATACCTTAAACCGCTTACAGCCGAAATATGTGGCTACCACCCAGGGAGAGCTTATGTCCCGTCTCTGCGAGTTTGACAGCCAGTTTAAGGCCTCCATCATGAAAGAAATCACGCAGGCACACGCTATTATCAGCAAGCACCCGCGTCATTAATCCTGTTTACTTTATCCAACCGAAGCTTGGTTTGTATCGAAACCAGGCTTTACATTGTATCTTATCTTTTTCTACGTACTTATTTTCCCATTTTCTGGAGTCCCAAGAATTGTTCCGGTTATCTCCCAACATAAAGTAATGTCCCTCCGGCACTTCAAAAATACCGTAGGACCCTACCGGAGTCTCCTTTAAATACGGTTCCTCTAAAAGGGTCTTGTCTTCTCCTGTCTCATCATTCCAGATATACACCTTACCATCTGTAATCTCTACCGTTTCTCCCGGAAGTCCGATGACTCTCTTTACATACAACACTGACTCGTCATCCGGATAATCAAACATGACCACATCCCCCAAGTCCGAGGCCAAGCGGTCTTAG
>JAZUBD010000438.1:0-5999 GCA_045638305.1 Lachnospiraceae bacterium | reverse complement strand
CATATTTGTTGGGGGGCACAGGCAGGATTGTTCCATCATTACGGTGTGCATAAGGAGATGCTTCCTGCGAAACTGTCCGGCGTATACCGCCATCGTGTGCTGAACCGTAAGGAGCCGCTGGTGAGGGGCTTTGATGACGAATTTTTTGCGCCGCATTCCCGCTACACCGGCATTTCCAAGGAAGATGTGGAAAAAAATGGCGTGTTTACGGTGCTTGCGGAAAGCGATGAAGCAGGCTATTTCATTTTGCTTGCAGAGGGTGGAAAGAATATTTTCGTTCTCGGACATCCGGAGTATGACCGTCTGACGTTAGATAAGGAATACAAACGCGATGTGGCAAAGGGCATCAATCCGGACATCCCGGTAAACTATTATCCGGATAATGACCCAGAGAAGAAGCCGTTGCTTATGTGGCGTTCCCATGCCAATGCACTCTATAGTAACTGGTTAAACTACTATGTATATCAGAATACGCCGTATGAGTGGTAAGAAACGTTGATACTGTAAATCAAATATCGATTTGTGAAGAATAGAAAGCTGCGATACAAGTATGTTTTGTGTTGCGGCTTTTTTATTTAAAAAAGAGTTACATTACCTATTGACAAACTGTTTATAACAGTATATACTGTTTATATAGGATATAAACAGTATGAGAACAGGAGGTATCTTATGAAGATTCTGCAAAACTCAGAAATTCCGATTTATAAGCAAATAGCAATGCAGTTAAAGGAAGAGATTCTCGGCGGGAAGCTTACCGCGGGAGAGTATCTGCCCAGTATTCGTGGATTGGCCAAGGATTTGAAAATCAGTGTGATTACCACCATGAAGGCCTATGAAGAGCTTTGTGCGGAAGGACTGGTGACCTCGGTACAGGGCAAAGGCTTTGTAGTAAATCCCCAGGATACCGCCATGATACGGGAACAAAGACTCAGAGAAGTGGAAGACCATCTGTTGGAGGCGTTAGAAGCTGCAAAGACAATCGGAATGACCGTAGAAGAAGTGAAAGATTTGATTACCGTGTTAGATCATGCGGAGTGAGGAGAGAAAAATGGATAGTGTAATTGTTGCAAAGGGATTGATAAAAAAGTATAAGAAGTTTACGTTGGGACCGGTGGATTTGGAGATTCCGAAGGGCTTTTCCACGGCGTTAATCGGAGCAAACGGTGCCGGTAAGACGACGCTTTTGGATACGATTTGCGGAATTATTGCACCGAGTAAGGGTGAGGTTACCTACTTCGGTGAGATTACGGATATCGAAGAGGGTGAGACGAAGGAACGCATCGGCTATCTGGCAGCGCAGGGAATGTATCCGATGAGCTGGACCCCGTTTGATGTGGCAGTGGCTAACAAGCTTGGTTTTAACGGATTTGATGAGATTCGTTACTGGGAGCTTTGCGAGAAGTACGGTGTGGCACAGGAGGGAGAAAGAAGTCAGACTCTGATGAAGATGTCCGACGGTAACCGTATCCGCCTTTGTCTGGCGGCGGTGTTTGCCAGAGATACGGAGCTTCTGGTGCTTGACGAGCCGGGCTCTAATCTGGATCCGCTCATGCGTGACCGCCTCTGCGGACAGTTCAGAGAGTATCTGGAAGAGGGGGACGGAGAGAAGACGATTGTGTTCTCCACCCACAACATTGCAGACATGGAGAACGTGACAGACTATGCGGTTTTGATGTATAACGGTGCCGTGATTGAGTCCGGATTTGTGAGTGATTTGTGCGAGCGTTATCTCCTGGTTTCCGGGGAAAAGGCTACCTTTGATAAGGTTAAGAGAAGTTTTATGGTAGAGGATCGGAATATGAGCACCTGTTTCGGCTTTGCAAAGGCAGAGGAAAGAGAAACGTTAGAAGCAGCGGGTGCTGTGGTGGAGACGCCGAACTTGCAGCAACTCAGTATTTTCCTGCTTCGGTATGCGGAGCAGCAGAATTCCTAGGAGGAGACGGTATGAGGGAGCTTTGTTGGAGTTTGTGGAAACAGCGGTGGGCGTTTCTGGCATTCGGAGTGATGGTTGGATTTTGCGGATGGGCGTTTTATCTTGTGTTGCCAGGACGAAGCGTATTTGAAATGTGCTACCGTACGGCGTTTGTGTTCCTGCAGATGGTGTTTCTGATATTGCAGAGAGAACGTTTTCAGATTGTATTACGGAAGGAAAGAGCAACCCGGTTTTATCGCAGTATGCCTCATGCGTGGGAAAAAGAGCAGAAGCGATTTTTGTGGCTGGACATGTTTTGTGTGGCAATGCTTGGGATTTTGCTGGCGGTAGGGCTGGTTTTCCGAAGTGAGCTGAGTGAGACATTATTGCCGTTTGCAATGGTGGTATTTTTTCTTATCTACATGCCGGCTTCCAGAATTATGGCCTGTGTGCCGTATGTCTGGTGGATGCTTGAAATCGCATTTGCTGCAGTATTTATCTGTGTGCCGGCCCTTGATGTTTCACCGCTTCTTTGCGGGGGAACGGCAGTGGTGGTCGGTGTGATACAGGGGCTGTTGTACCGTTTTGTGAAAAAACTTTGGGACTCGGAGGATTAGGAGGCGTCTATGATGAGTGAATGGAAACGTACGATGAAGTTGATGTGGGGACATAACGGAAAGTTTCGATGGATTTGCGGATGTTCTTTGATATTTTTAGGATTCTTTTTAGCGTTGGCGTATTGGGGCGAATGGTTTTTCTTTACCGGAAGAGATTCTGCGTATATGAGGGAACGAATCAGCAGTTACACGACCGGCGGATTTTCTGCGATGTGCTTTCTGTTCTTTTCCATATATGGGAGCGGAAAGACGATTCTTTCCAATATGGGAAAATGGCTGTGCGGATCTAAATTGGGAAAAAGTGTGGTAGTGAAAGGTGTGCTTTTTAATCGTGCGGTTATCTTTCTTTTGATATTTGTTCCTTGTTTGATTTCCAGAATTTGTTTGGTGGGTATGGGCTATCGGGAGTATGCAAGAATAGAGGTGTTTTTGCTTGTATGGGGCGCCGAATATCTGATATCCGCAATCAGTACCTGTTCGAAAGCGATGTTTATTGTAGTCTGGATTATGTATATGATAACAATCAGTTGGGATGGAGCTTGGAAATTTACAAAATGGATTCATTTGCCGGTATGGGGAGCGGGATTGATGTTCTTGGTGTGTGTAATCGGCGGAACACTGCTTGAAAAGCACATACTGGAACAAAGCTACAAGAGCAGGAAACCGGGGATTCCTGCGGTGCTGCAGACAAATCTCGGAGGAAATCGATAAGAGGGAGAATGAATTGGAATGTGCAATAAAACTGGGGCTTGTCATTGCGGGAAGTTTCGTGTATTATAGTGAAAGAATATAATAGACAAAGGAGAAACGAACGACTATGATACCTGCAATTGTGTTATTTGCACTGACCTATGTGCTGATGTTGACATTTTCTAAGTACCGCCCGTATATTGCCCTGGGCTCGGCACTGATTTTTATTGTGAGCGGTATGCTTCCGCTGAAAGAAATTATTCCGTCTCTGGATTTTAATGTAATCCTGATGATTGCCGGAACTATGGGACTGGTGGCACTGTTTATCGAGAGTAAGATGCCGGCGCTTCTGGCGGATATTATTATGGAGAAGGTGCCGAATGTACAGATTGCGGTAGTTGCGTTGGCGCTGTTTGCGGGCATTATCTCCGCTTTCGTGGATAACGTGGCAACGGTGCTTATGGTAGCGCCGGTGGCACTTGAAATCTGCAAGAAGCTTAAGATTAACCCGGTCCCGTTTATTATCAGTATTGCGGTGGCCTCTAATTTACAGGGCGCAGCGACGCTGGTGGGCGATACCACGGCGATTTTGCTGGGTTCCGCCTTGGATATGAGCTTCCTTGACTTTTTCTGGTACAAGGGTAAGCCGTGCATGTTTTTTATTGTAGAACTGGGAGCAGTGCTGTCCGCATTTATCGTTGCATTCGTATTCCGTAAGGAAAGAAAGTTGAGATTAAGCGGAAGAGAAAACGGTGCAGCACGAACCGTAGTAACGGACTATGTACCGACGGTGCTTTTGGTGGGGGCGATTGTACTGTTAATCGGCGCGTCCTTTATTCCGAATAAGCCGGATATTACCAACGGTGCTATTTGTACCGTGCTGATGTTAATCGGCGGTATTTTCAATTGTGTGAAGAAAAAGGATGGTAAGGCATTGCTTTTGCCGTTAAAGGCCATTGATTTTAATACCATCGGTTTATTGCTGGGTCTGTTCCTTATGATCGGCGGAATTTCTCATATGGGAGTCATTGACGCACTGGCAAACCTTTTGGCCAATGCCGGCGGAAACAACATTTTCCTGTTGTACACCATTATTGTGTGGGCATCCGTAGTGATTTCCGCATTTATCGATAACATTCCGTATGTGGCTACCATGATTCCGGTTATTGCGGGGATTGCGGCTGCACTTCAGATTGACCCGACGCCGCTTTACTTCGGTCTGTTATCCGGAGCGACTCTTGGTGGAAATATGACCCCGATCGGTGCCTCTGCGAATATTACCGGTATCGGTATCCTTCGTAAGGCGGGCTACGAAGTGAAGAATAAGGACTTCTTCCGTATCGGTATTCCGTTTACTCTGGCTGCGATTATTCCGGCCTATGTGTTAATCTGGTTGTTGTTCGGAATGTAATGATTTTGTAATAAAAATTTAAACAGGAACTCTTGCCCTGCGGGGTGAGAGTTCTTGCTTTTTTTTTGTAAAAATGGTATACTAAATTGATATTGTATGTACATAGGACAGGGACGATACAGCGGTGTAATTACAAAGGAAGGAGGCTGTCTTGATGGATTGCAAAAGAGCCATGGAGTTGATGACGGAGTTTATCAACGAACAGTTGGATGCAGAGGATGTGCAGGCGTTTCTGGATCATATCGACAGTTGTCCGGAGTGCAGGGAGGAGCTGGAGGTAACCTATTCCCTGATGACCGCCATGAAGCAGTTGGATGAAGATACCGATTTGTCGGATAATTATATCGAGGAATTAAATCAAAAAATAGAGACATGCTATTTGGATGAATTGAAGCGGAAACGTTCCTGTGTCCGCAGAAGGATTGTGCTGGGAATTGTGGTGGTGTTGCTGGTTTTGTTAAACGGTATCACGGTGAAGGAGACAAGGCGGGAGGAAGACCGGAGGTTTTTTCGCATGATAACCGGGGAAGAGACTGTGCAGGACAGTGAGGAAGAGGAGCAGGAAGCGTCCGGGGATGAGAGTACCGGAAGCGAAGACAAGGAGTAGGCGATGAAAGAGAAGCTTGTGGTAATTGACGGAAACAGCATAGTAAACCGTGCCTTTTACGGGTTGCCGGATTTGACGACCACGGACGGCAGACATACGAACGGTGTACTGGGCTTTTTGAATATTTTGATTAAAATTGCGGAGGAGGAGAAGCCGGATTATCTGGCGGTGGCCTTTGATGTGAAACATCCCACCTTTCGTCATGAAATGTATTCGGAGTACAAGGGGACCCGTAAGGGAATGCCGGAGGAGCTTCGGGAGCAGATGCCGCTTTTAAAGCAGATGCTTTCTGCGATGGGAGTGCTGACCATCGAGTGTCCGGGCTTTGAGGCGGACGATATTTTGGGAGCGCTTTCCGCAAAGGGAGCAAAGGATGGGCTGAAGGTGTCCTTAGTATCCGGTGATAGGGATTTACTGCAGTTGTCGACTGATGATGTGCTGGTGCGGATTCCGAAGACGAAGCGTACCGGTACGGAGATTGAAGATTATACTCCGGCGCAGGTGGTGGAAAAATACGGTGTCACTCCGGCGCAGATTGTGGATTTAAAGGGCCTTATGGGAGACGCCTCCGATAATATTCCGGGAGTTCCGGGCATCGGAGAGAAGACGGCGGTGAAGATTTTGAACGCATTCCCGACGGTGGAGGACGCCATTGCCCATGTGGATGAGGTGGAGCCGAAGAAGGCAAGAGAGTCGTTACGCGAGCATGCGGATTTGGCGCGCCTCAGCAAGACCTTAGCAACCATTAAGACCGATTGGGAG
>JAZUBD010000437.1:0-2256 GCA_045638305.1 Lachnospiraceae bacterium | reverse complement strand
AAGGACATTCAGAAAATCTTAACCGAGGACGCCGCCAGCGTATACTTGCAGGACGGTGCAAAGCTGGTGGCGGTAAACAAGAAGTTCACCAACTTCTTATTCTACCCGGTATATGTATTAGACTTGGCATCCATTAAGCCGGCCGAGTAAAGGTGCGGTGGCCCGGGTGTGGCGAATCTTACGATTTTTTGGGAAGCGATAGAACAGGTACAATTCGGCTGGGAGGACATTCCGGTTTTTGCTTTTCCCGAAGGGTCGCGTCCTTAGCGCAGTCGAAATTTTAGAGGTTCTTAGTCTCGCAGTATTAACGAGAGACTTAGAACGTCTTAATATTGACGGAGCGTTGCGATTTGCAAAAACGGAATGTACCTACCAACGGAATGTACCGTGTACAGATTTCCCGAAAGCGTAAGAAGGGCACCGCGCCCGATAAAGAAAGGAGGATTAGAGATGCGCTATTTTATGAAAAAGACAATTGCATTAGTGGTAACGCTTTTATTGGCGGCATTTCTGACCTTCCTTGCTTTTGAAGTCATCCCGTCGGATGCGGCGGTGGCCAATTTGAGTATTGATGCCACGGACGAAGAAATTGAGGCACTCCGTGAGGCCATGGGACTGAATCGACCGCTTATGGTGCGATACGGAAGCTTCCTTTTGGGAGCAGTGACCGGAGACTTCGGTGAGTCCACCCAGTATCGAATCCCGGTGTCGGAGCTTCTTTCCGACCGGTTCGGGGTTACTGTTAGTCTTGCTCTTTTATCCTTTGTGCTGATTGTAGGAATTTCCGTGCCCTTCGGTATTTTTGCGGCGCGGGTAAAATCAAAAGCAGGCGAGGGTTTTGTGGCATTTCTGACCCAGACCATGATGGCGGTACCGCCGTTTTTTCTGGGCATGTTGATTACCCTTCTCTTCGGTATCGTGCTCCGATGGTTTACCCCGGGAGCTTATGTACCGGCGGGGGAGGATTTCTTTGGATTTTTAGGTTTTATGATATTCCCGGCCATTGCGGTGGCTGTGCCGAAAATCGGTATGTCGGTACGTTTTTTGCAAGGCTCTTTAAAGGAGCAGATGGGAGCCGATTATGTGCGGACCGCAAGAAGTAAGGGATGTACGAATCGCCGGGTGTTGTGGCGGCATGTACTGCGGAATGCATTGGTGCCGGTGGTTACGTTTCTTACTATGGTAATGGCGGAAATCTTAGCGGGAAGTATTGTAATCGAGCAGGTGTTTAATTTATCCGGTGTGGGACGTTTACTTGCGGTATCTATTTCCTCGCGAGATTTTCCGGTAGTGCGGGCCATTGTGCTGTACACCACGGCGGTGGTGGTACTGCTGAATTATGGGGCAGACCTTATCTGCCGGTTCCTGGACCCGCGAATTAAGGAGTTATAAAAGTGAAAGAAGATAAATGCCGGCGAGAATGAGTTTGGCAACCTATCAGAATAGAATTGAAATAGATAACGGAGCAGAAAACTTGAGGCAAACACGGAAAGGAGGGATTGGATGAGCTTGGTCGGCTGGTTGAAGAAGGACGGAAAATGGAAGATGAACCGGGTGGTGGGTCTTGTGTTAGTGGTGCTGGCAGCGCTTGTTTCGCTGGTGGGCTGTTTTTATACGCCTTACGACCCGAATGCCATGGATGCGACGTTAAAGAACGCTTCTCCTTCCCTTGCTCATCTCTTCGGTACGGACAATTTCGGCCGGGATGTGCTTTCCCGTGTGATGAAGGGTGCCGGAACCACCTTTGCGGTGGGACTTTCTGTGGTGACCATCGGTGCTGTGGGCGGTTGTCTTGTAGGTGCCTTTACCGGCTATTTCGGCGGAAAGGCCGATTTGATTTTGATGCGGTTTAACGATGCGGTAGCGGCGATCCCCAGCATTTTGCTGGCGCTGGTGTTTGTAGGAGTATTCGGCAGCGGTACGATACAACTGATTGCGGCTCTCGGCATTTTATTCATCCCGAGCTTTGCCCGCGTGGTGCGTAGCGGCTTCGTAGTACAGAAAGAGCTGGATTACGTAAAAAATGCACGGCTGATGGGAGCAAGTCATCTCCGGATTATGTTTGTGCATATTTTACCGAATATCAAGGGCAGTCTGCTTTCTGCACTGGCCATCGGCTTTAACAATGCGGTGTTGTCGGAGGCAGCCATGAGTTACTTGAGTCTCGGCGTACAGCCGCCGGATGCCAGTCTCGGAAGAATGCTGTCCGAGGCACAGCCGTATTTGTTCCGTGCGCCGTGGAATGCGGTGGCACCG
>JAZUBD010000436.1:0-5603 GCA_045638305.1 Lachnospiraceae bacterium | reverse complement strand
AGACACTCTTGCGAAATCCGTTGCTACTACCTGCCGAAGCTTTTCCACCAAGCCCGGCTCCACAAAACGATCAAAGAACTCCAACTCGTCTCTCGCTTCTGTGAGCACCGCCCGGATAATATATTTGCACATTGCTTCGATGGTGTCCATCAGCTCCGGCAAATCACAAAACGCCATCTCCGGCTCCACCTGCCAGAACTCCGCCACATGCCGCGGAGTGTTGGAATCCTCTGCCCGAAAGCTCGGTCCGAAGGTGTAAACTCTTCGGAGTGCCTGTGCAAAAGGCTCTACATGAAGCTGTCCGGTTACGGTAAGGCATGTCTCCTTCCCGAAAAACTCCTCCGTCTTTAACCGGAACACCTCTCCCGCACCCTCTCCGTCACAGGAGGTCATACACGGGCTCTGTACGTAAGTAAAGCCTTCCTTGTACAAGAACTCCAGAATCGCGTGGGTCAGCACGGAACGCACCCGGAATACTGCAGAAAACAGGTTGGTCCGCGGCCTGAGATGGGGTATGGTCCGCAAATACTCGTTGCTGTGACGCTTCTTCTGGAGCGGGTAATCGGCTTCCGAATCTCCCATTACCGTGATTGCCTCTGCCTGCACTTCGAACGGCTGCTTTGCTTCCGGAGTTGTTTTTAATGTACCTGTTGCCAATACACATGCCCCGAGGCCAAACCCTGTCTCAATGGACTTTGATAAGTCTACTACCACCTGAATACTCTGCATACAGGTGCCGTCACCCACTTCCACAAAGCCCACTTCTTTGCCGAGACGCTTGGTCTTTACCCAGCCGCTGACCGTTACGGTCTGACCGGCAAGTGCTTCGTACTGCTCATAGAATTGTTTGGTTGATAAAAGTTTCATAAGATGTCCTCCTTTGATTTTGAGGGGATTGCATGTAGGCGGCGTTGCACGCTACACGCAAAAAGGACCACTTTTTCTTGAATTTAAGTTCAAAAAAATGTGGTCCTTATATTCTTTATTCCAGAATTAAAAACCACAGTCCAAAAGGCATCTGCCAATCGGACTGCGGTCACGATTGACGATGCCTAAATATTATTATTATTGTTCATAGCAACGATAACGTAAGTTTTCATTCTGAAACATCCCCTTGTTTTATGTTTGAGACTGAGTTTAGCACAAAGAAAGCAAAGTTGTCAAGCAGTTTTTTATTTTCTGTTTACGCTCTTTTTCCATCCACGTCTAATCCACCTTAATACTTCAATAGCAGTACATTGGAAGTTAAGCCCGCTGCCGTTCCCATCAATACGACCAAGTCACCGTCCTTCACCTTTCCCTCGTGGATAATTTCGCACAAAGTATATGGGATGGAAGCAGAGATCATGTTTCCGTACTCACCGACCCGGTTAATGTACTTTTCCTCAGCTACACCGAGGCGGGACATAATCATATCCAGCGCCTTGCTGGCCTGGTGCGGCACCACTACGTCAACGTCATCCCAGGTTACACCTGCCTGTATAAGTGCCTCCGAAAGGAAGCCCGGAAGCTTTCTTGCCGCCAATTTTAACACTTTAATTCCTTTCATGTCAAAGTAATAGTCTTCCCGGTTCTCTTCGGTAAATTTGAACGCGGTCATCAGTCCGCAACCGCCACGGATTTCGGTGTCATGAGCACCCTCCGACCAAGTTTTCTGCGCTGCATAAAGCACCTCGGAGTCGCCGTCGCCCCGACCTACCACAAAGGCTACCGCCGCATCGGAAAACAATTCATAGCTTTCCTTCTGATTCGGATTTAACGCCGCGGAGCCGGTATCTCCCGATACAATCAGCACCCGCTCGTAGCGCCCCGCATCCAACAAATAAGACACCGTATCCAGTGCCGTTACAAAGCTGGTACAGGTGGTATTGATGTCCATAGCCGGAATCTCCGTCCCCTTTGCCATCCGCTCATGAATCAGCGCCGCATTGCACGGAATGGCCTGCAGCGGTGTAGCCATGGCACCGACGATACAATCGATGTCATTCATCGTCAGCCCGGCATCCTTCAGCGCTCCCAGAATTGCTGTTTCCGCCAAATCAAGCAACGTCTGTCCTTCCCCTAAACGATATCTGATTTGGTCATCAAATGTAATCTTCCGCGTCGGCAATGCATTTCCGCATCCTAAAATTTTAACCCTTTTCATTTCCCTCACTCCTTATCATTTTGCGCTCCACGCGCTTTAACTTTCGTGTCTTATCATAGCTGTACGGTGCAAAGCTAAGCTCCGGCAGATGAAACTGCTTTTCCTTTGCAAGCTTTCCGAACTCTTCCCTTACCCGGGTCCGCATCGAATCGTCAACATTCGCATACACCGTAATCCTGCCGTCCGGTTCCTGTACAATCCGATACTCCGTAATACTTCCCGCAAACAAAATACAACGCCGAATAAAGTCCGGAAATACCGCCACTTCGGTCCCGTTTTCCCCGGCAAAACGGAACACATCATCTTCCCTTCCTTCGATTTTTTCCAGTGCCGTAAACACGGAACCGCAGGCACATTTCTCCTTCTTCTCCACCAGCACGTCATTCAAACGATACCGCAAAATCGGTTGGGAGGTACGCTCCAAATCCGTAATAATCGGTACGAAACGCCGTTCGTCCAAATACTCCTTCTCGATGGATACGATGTCCTCGTTCAAATGAAGCGTACCGCACCGGCAGGTAGTCGCCAGACAACCTTCCGTACACTGATACACCTGATGAACTACCGACAATCCGAAGGCTTCTTTTATGTAAGTCTCGTCTTCCTTTTCCAATACCTCCGCAATGGAAATCACCTTCTCCGGCGAAACGGTCAGACGTCCGCTCTTTACCGCTTCCGCCAGTACCAGAAGTACCGACGGCTGAGCCACAATAATGTCCGCCCCCATTTCCTGCAACTTATTCAGATTGTCCTCCATATCCGCAAAAATATCGAAAAATTCAAACCGGATATTGCTTGAGCCGACAGCCTCGTAAAGGTTACTGTTCGCTCTCATAAAAAAGGCAATCCGGCACGTTCCCAAAATACTGTTCGGCAGGAATTTTGCCAGTACATAGCCCGCCCATTTATCCTTCTCCGTGTTCTCCACCAGAAAAATCCCCTGGCTGTAGGACGTACCGGAGCTTAACCCTACGGTAATATTGTGAAGTTTTTCGCCAAACTCCCTGCTCCGCTCCGAACCGATAGCAAAGGCCAAAGCCTCCTCCTTATCGATTCCTACCGTATTGATGCAGTTAAAATTGTCCATCATGACCTTTTTATCAATGACCGGAAACTCCGTAAGGGGTTTTCCCGCATATTCTTTATAAAACTCCGACTGTCCGGTGACAAAATCCAGCTGTTTTCTGATTTTCCCGGCTTGATAACGTTCCAGTCTTTCTTTGCTCTTAAATTTCCGGTATTTGAACCGCAAATAATGTCGCAACACACTCAGCTTATTACTCATATCGCACCTCCTCCCTCCTATCGTGGGAATACACCACCTGTATCTCCGGATGGTCGGCCGTGAACCGTTCCAAACGTTCTGCCGTCTCTACATAGGCCTTATAATCGTTCTGAATGCACCTTGGGGCAAACCGCATCATTTTCACCTTACACAGCAAATCCGCCCCCCAACAGGCATCCGCCGCAAAAAGCAAATTGTACTCCGGCAGAAAAATCCCCAGCTGTCCTTTGGCGTGACCGTTTAGCTCCACTCCCAAAACAGAACCATCCTCCAACACGTCGTAAATCCGTTCAAAATATCCGTCCAATACAGATGTTCCGGTAAAAGGCGTTACCGCCCTGCAGGCAATCTCCTTCTCCGGTATCATGTTGCGGAACACCAGATTCAAAGGATTACCTTCCCACATCGTCGCAAGCACCTGTTCCGTGGAAATCAGTTCATAGTCCCGGAACAACCGCAGTCCCCCCATATGGTCCGGATGGGCATGAGACAAAATCACCCTTTTCACGCAACCCGGGGCGACATCATCCGCCACCAGCTTTGCATAAACCGTATCCTCCGGTCTTACAAAGGACCGATTCAGCGCATTGTAAAGAAAGGATATGACATGATTTTTATAAATCAAATCAGAATACCCCGTATCATATAACACTGTTCCCAACGTCTTGTGCTCCAACCGCACCGCCAACGCCGGAAACTCGCGAATCTCCTTTTTATTTTTCCGAAACACATGCCGCATATTATTTTTGCAATAACCGCATTTATACAGCTTCACTTCCGTGATGTTCTTTCCACCATGTTCCATACTGTTTGATTCCCTCCCCAAGTGTTATCTTCGGTGTATAACCAAGCTTTTCCTTGGCCTTTGTAATGTCCAGCGTCTGGGAAAATGCCAGCGTACAGACCGTATACCGGGTCAGCATCGGCTCGCCCTTTTTTCGGAATACCCGGTAAATCGTTTCGATGAAAGAAGCCACGCCGTATGCCAGACCAAAGGGCAGCTTTAAGTACTTCGGCTCCTCCTCGATTGCCGCCAGAAACTGTTCCAAAATCATCTTAAACCGGGTCGGCTCGCCGTTGGTAATATTAAACACTTCTCCCTTCACACCTGTCGCCTTAAGGCCCAAGGATGCCGCATAGGCCACATTCTCCACGCAAGTAATGTCCACATAGTTTTCTCCTCCGTGAAACAACGGAATACCGATTTTCCCGTTGGCATTTAAAATCCGCGGAATCAGACTGGTATCCCCGATTCCGATTAATCCTCGCGGACGAAGTGTCACCGTATCCAGTCCCTTTTTATCAAACTCCCGGATAACCTCTTCGGACAAAATCTTAGACTTGATATAATAGTTCAGCTCATTGTCTTTATCGTACTCTTCTTCCTTAATATCAAACCGATGCTCTTTCCCGGAATAAATACTCGGCGATGAGATATACACCATTCGTTTCACCCCGTGCTCCAGACAAAGCTCGCTCACCGTTCTCGTACCGGCCACATTGGTGTTATAAAAATCATCCCATGTCCCCCAGACCGTGGATAAGGCTCCGGCGTGGATGACATACTCTGCCTCTTTAAAATACGGTGCGCAGGCCTCTTTATCCGTAAAATCTCCCAGACAAAAGGTAGCTCCCATACGCTCCAGCACTTCGCCGGCCGATTTATTTCTTCCCAGTGCAAAAACCTCGTACCCGTCTGCCAGTAACTGCTCTGTCAGGTACTTCCCTAAAAATCCGGTCGCTCCGGTCACCAGTACTTTTTCCAAACTTAACACTCCCCTGTCTTTTGATAGTCTTCCAAACGTTCCGTAAATTCTCCGAGACGTATCTCCGAAAACTCCGCCGATACTTCCGGTACCGGCGCATAATCCCGAAGCAGGCGCTCCGCCTCCCGGAACAGCTTCCTCGCATTTCCTACAACGATTCCTAAGCCCAGCTTTCGGAACATCCTTGCATTTAACGCCTGTTCGCCCTGCTGCGGATACAGCAGACACGGCACGCCATAGCCCCCCGCCTCACAAATACTGTTCATCCCTCCTGCCGTAACAAACAGCTTCGCACGCTCCATGACCTTTTTTTGATTTACATACGGTTTTACAATCACATTGGAGGGTATCTCCTCCCGCCTTAACCATTCGTAATTTTTTCCGCAGGAAATCACCACCGTATACT
>JAZUBD010000435.1:0-2494 GCA_045638305.1 Lachnospiraceae bacterium | reverse complement strand
CCGGTGGGCTTAAAGGATTATGTGGTAAAGATTGACGGCCAGACGTTAGTGGATACCTATGAAACCCACGAGTTAAAGGTAGTGCCGAGGGAATACAGAAAGAACCAGACCGATGCGGATGGTATGTACGATGTGGTTTGGGACAACGGCCAGCAGTTTAACCCGTATGCCTATACTCAGAGCGGAAGCTTAAAAGCGTTGTTTGAGGTAAGAGACGGTAATAATGCGGATAATTTAAAGGGTACCGTTACCGCTTATGTAGGCATGTATTCGGTAACCATGAAGAACCCGACCGTAGACGCAGAGGCAAAGTTAAATATTCCGGAGACCGGTGAAATTACCATCGGTACCGTGAAATACGAATACGAATCCTTCGAGGTATTTATTGATAAGGATACGGGGGATTATTCCTATGAGTTTCATTTGAAAGAGCCGGTAAGAGCCTATGCGGACGAGGAAGTTTCCAGCGTGGGACTTACGGTGGATTATAAGGGTGTGCCGTATTATATGGCACAGATGAACGAGTTTTTACGTACCTATGCAAAGAAGTTCAATGAGATTCATAAGTCCGGTGTGGACTTAAACGGAACCGCAGGCCAGGATTTCTTTACGGCCTCCAATAAGGTGACCGGTAAGGAGTACAAGTTCGGTGTTTACGGTGAGGATGGAGGAGCAGGCTATGACCCGTATTCCTTTAACTCCCAGACCGGTGAGTTTGCGGTGGAGGACGTATCCACGGTATACAGCTCCTACTATCACATTACGGCGGAAAATATTTGTGTAAACGATATGATTCAACACGACCCGCGTATGTTTGCGGCAGCCTCCGATATTGTAAACGGTATCGGCAATTATGATAAGGCCGAGGAACTAATGGAGTTAAAACGGGATACCACCATGTTCAAGCAGGGGAAGCCGGCAGCGTTTTTGCAGACGCTGGTAGCAGAGGTCGGTATTGATACCAAGGCGGCAATAAATTTTGAGAAGAGCCAGAATAACCTGGTAAATTCCATCGATAACCAGCGTTTGTCCGTGGCAGGTGTGGATTCCGAGGAAGAAGCAATGAACCTGATGCGGTATCAGCAGGCCTATAATCTCTCGGCGCAGGTGATTTCGATTATGAATCAGATTTATGATAAATTAATTAACTATATGGGTGTTTAAACGAACGAGAAATGCCGATATAAGTAACAGGCAGAAAACTTTGGGAAAAGGAGGCAGATGCGATGCGAATTACCAACAAGATGATGACAAATAATGTCTTACATAACATCAACAATAACAAAAACCTGCTTTCTACCTTAGAGAATCAGTACTCCACCGGTAAGAAGATTCAGAAGCCGTCGGATGACCCGATTATTGCGGTACGTGCCTTAAAGCTTCGCACGAATCTTTCCGAGATTACCCAGTATGTGGAGAAAAATATTCCGGATGCGCTTTCCTGGATGGATACGACGGAAAGCTCCTTAGATGTGGTAAACGATATTCTTCGTCAGATGAATACCTACTGTAACCAGGGTGCCAACGATCCGTTGACGGCAGAAGACCGTGCCAGCATCGTGGAGAATCTGGAACAGTTAAAGCAGCATGTTTACCAGGAGGGTAACAGCAATTATGCGGGCCGTTACGTATTTTCCGGTTATAAGACGGATACTCCGCTGGTGTTTAACGAGCCGACGGACGAGTACACGTATACCATGACGGAGCCTCTTTGCGGAGAGGATGTTACCGCAGAGTTCAAGATTGTAAATAATGTGGATATCAACGCCTTTGATAAAGAGAATCCGGGTGCTTTCGACAAGACCATGCCGAATCAGATTCAGATTTACAGAATGCGTCTGGGGTACGGAAATCTGGAGTCCGGCGCAACCATTGAGTATACGGACGGCAGTACGGATGCGGAGGGCTACCTGGTAAAGACGGCACTTCCGATTACGGCGGAGAAGACCTTAACCGACCCGGATGCCTATCAGCCGGGAGACGATGAGGTTCACTTTATCAGAGAGACCGGAGAATTGATTTTCGGTAAGAATGTTTATGAGAAAATCAGAAAATCCGAGCATATCGATGTAACCTATTCCAAGAAGGAGTTCCAGACAAACGACCTTCGTCCGGAGCACTATTTCAATTGCACCAGAACGTCGGAGGACGGGACGGAAGTAATTACCTTTGAAAAGCAGAATTTAAATTATAATATTGACGAACCCTTCGGCGTGACGGAGGGCCAGCCGATTCAGTATGAGGTAAATTTCAATCAGAAGCTGACCATCAATACCGAAGGAAACGCTGCTTTTACCCATGACATCGGTCGTGCCATCGACGATATTATCAATGCGGTAAGCGATGTGCAGGAGACTGAGGAGAAGATGGCGGAAGTAGATAAGATGTTAGAGGATACGAACCTGACGCCGGAGCAGAGAAAGGCCTTAGAGGGAATTAAGGAGCAGCTGACTTCCGAGTTCACCCTGCGTACGGATATTATGCAGGCAGCCTT
>JAZUBD010000434.1:0-5749 GCA_045638305.1 Lachnospiraceae bacterium | reverse complement strand
AAGCTTTTGGAAGAAGAGAAGCTGGCTATCGTGCCGGGTACCGCATTCGGTGACTGCGGCGAAGGATTTTTGCGTATTTCCTATGCATACTCTATCGAGCAGTTGAAGGAAGCATTGGACCGCATGGAGAATTTCATAAAGAGACATAGAAAGTAATGATATGATGTAAAAAAGGAGTTGCCCCATAAATATGTGAGAGGTGGCTCCTTTTCCTATTGGGGAGGCTAATATGATACAGCTAAAGGAAGAAAAGTTTAATACGTTACTGCAGTTTTTCTTTTCGGACTTTTTTTGCGAAGGCTTGGAAAAGGCAGTGGCGGATGAAAGGGAAGAAGTATCGGTGGTCACGTTATTCCGTGGAATGGAGTTTTTCTTTGATTTGGTAAAGGAACAGGGAATAGTGTTTCCGTACGGGTCTATTGAAGAGTATATTACGAAGACATACAGTGACGGAAAAGAGATGTATGAAAAGCTTTCGGAGCGATATGAGCGTGAGATAAAAGAGTATCACGGGAAAGAAAAGAGCTTTGAGGAGATGTTCGGAAGAGCAGAGTTTTTGTAGAGGGTGGAAATTTTAAGGTTTGTTAATTGAAAATAGTTATTTCGTATGATAAGATAGTGCTAGGATATCCTTGTTGGAAAGGGGGATACTTTCATGGTTGTTAATTTTGAGTTCCTTGGAATGGAATCGGTGGAAAATGTCATTACCTGTATGCACTATAAGGTGGATAAGGTGGTGTATTTCGGTTATCCGGAAATGGTGAATGCGAAGAAAGAGAGAACCGAGCGTTTTCTCAGGAAACGCTGTAAGGTGAAGGAAGTGGTGTTTTACTCCTTACCGCGGGGCGGTTTGCAGGAAATGCTGGGAATTATGCGCCGAGCAATAGAGACGGAAAAGAGTCGCGGAAATGAGTTGTTTTTTGATATTACCGGCGGTGAAAATCTGATTTTGGTAGCCTTCGGTATGCTGGCAGGAGAGTACGATACGCCGATGCATCAGTTTGATGTGAAAGAAAACCGATTGATTGAATTGGATGAAGGTTCCAAGCGACGAATTAACCGGGATGTACCGGAACAGAATATTGTGTTTACCTTGGACAGTTTTATCGAGCTTAAGGGGGGTGTGGTAAATCACTCGCTCCATAAGGACGTAAAGGCAATTAAGAATAAAGACTTCTCTGTAGATGTGGACAAAATCTGGCAGGTAGCAAAACGTCACTGGGACAATTGGAACCAATTCTCCAATTTCCTGGGAAAGAATATGGTGCAGGATTACAGCCTGGAGGTAGATATGTCCATGAGCGAGGTGCATAAGGCATTGAATGCGCCGTATTCCGGTCTGAGAAAAATGTCTGAGTTAAACGGCATTGTGGACGACTTTAAACAAGTAGGCATTCTGAAGGATGTGGATCACAAAGGTGACCGGTACCGTTTTGTCTTTAAAAATGAGACGGTAAAAAGCTGCTTGATGGATGGCGGCAGTATTTTGGAATTGTATACCTACAAGAAGGAGAGAGAACGTAGTACCGATTGTCGTGTGGGCGTGCATCTGGACTGGGACGGTGTGGTGCAGTCGAAAGGAATGGATGTGTTAAACGAAATCGATGTACTGACCATCACCGGAAATGTACCGACCTTTATTTCCTGTAAGGGTGGTAAGTTAGGTTCACACCAGACCTTGCATGCTTTGTATGAGCTGGAAACCGTAACGAGACGTTTCGGCGGAAAGTACGCAAAGAAGGTGCTTGTGACCGCAAGACCGCTTGGCAGAACCTATATGGAGCGTGCCGAGGAGTTGCGGATTGAGGTACGTTGTGAGGTGGAGCAGAGCAAATCCCGGAGGAAGTATTAGGGAGACGTTAACAGAAAGATAAGAGGA
Organism: Lachnospiraceae bacterium; assembly: GCA_045638305.1. Classification (GTDB taxonomy): domain Bacteria; phylum Bacillota; class Clostridia; order Lachnospirales; family Lachnospiraceae; genus SIG307. The sequence continues at coordinate 3,870 of JAZUBD010000434.1, read as the reverse complement.
GACACACTTCGTAGGAAGTCACGTCTCCTCTTTTTTTGCATACGTTATCGATAGAGCCTGAGTTAAGAGGTGCCTTATGGCGGTTTGCAGAGATGCGGTGATTTCCAATGATTATAAAGGTTTCGGTCTTCCAAACAGGGGAAGTGAGGAAGAATTGGTCCGTCTTCTTTCGGCGGATTGTGTGCGACGGGTGACGGACAATCTGGTGTATGCCTATTTTTATTATCCGGAGCCGGAGCAGGGAGGGAGAGAGTTTCCTTTTGGGATTATGCAAAAGTGCTACGGGCTGTTGTCGGAGGAGGAATTGGCCGCATCCGGGGTATTACAGCTACGGGAAGGGCCTTTTACCAATTTGCGGGGAAGTGGTGTGCTTTTGGGTTTTGTGGATACAGGGATTAATTTCACGGAGGATGCTTTCCGGAATACGGACGGAAGTACGAGACTGGTGGGATTGTGGGACCAGACGCTGGAGGCGGGGCAGTCCGGACCGTCTATCGGCCCAATCTACGGTATGGAAGGCAGAACTACCGCCGACTTTGCCTTTTACGGAAGAGAATTTTCGGAAGAAGAAATTAACCTTGCCCTGCAATCCGAGAATCCCTATGAGGAGATTCCTTCTCGGGACGAAAACGGTCACGGCAGTGCTCTGGGGCGAGCAGCAGCGGCAAGTGAGGAGAGAGTCGGGAATGCAGTGAATTCCTACGGCGGTGTAGCTCCTCTTGCTTCCATAGCCATGGTAAAACTGAAGCAGGCAAAGCCGTACCTCCGGGACTTCTGGCAAATCCCCGATAATGCCTTTTGTGCGGCAGAGGAGGATATCATTTACGGGATTGAATGGCTTTTGGCAGTGGCGGGACGTGAGAATATGCCGCTTGTGCTTTGTATTGCCCTTGGCAGTAATCAGGGAAATCATACCGGGCAGACGGTGCTTTCCCGGTATCTGGACGATGTGGCACGGTATCCGGGTGTTTGTGTCTGCGTGGCGGCCGGGAACGAGGGTGGCACAGGACATCACTTTTTTGGCAGGGTACAGGGGAATGGATATGAGGAGGTAGAAATTAATGTGCCTGAAGGGGAAGAGGGGTTCAGTACGGAGCTTTGGGCGGTGGATCCGGATTTGTTTACGGTGGAGATTATTTCTCCGGCGGGGGAGATGATTCCCCGGATTCAGGGGCGTCCTACCTTTAACCGGCAGTATCGGTTGTATTTTGAAGGGGGAACCATATGGATTCAGTCGAACTTATACGATCAGTCCGTGGGGACTCAGGGGATTTGGCTTCGCTTTGCCGGGCCGGCAGCGGGAGTGTGGCGGATTCGTGTGTATGCTGAGGGAGAGTTTTCGGGAGCCTTTCATATGTGGCTTCCGGTACGGGGATTTTTACGGGAAGAAACCGCTTTTTTGCGTCCGGACCCTTATGTACAGATTTGTGATCCGGGAGCGGCAAGGGAAGTACTGACCTTTACGGCTTATGACGCGATTTCCGGGGGCTTGTACACGCAGGCGTCTTACGGATATACGGCGGATAACAGAATAAAGCCGGATCTGGCGGCACCGAAAGGAGAAATCCTTTACGAGGGAACCGGTATGGCTACAGCTTTCGGCGCCGGATGCGCGGCATTGGTATTTGAAGCGGCCGCAAGGCAGGAAAACTATGTGATTTTGGATACTTTGGTCATGAAGCGCCTGTTTACCGCATCAGCAGAACGAGACGGGCGAGATTACCCGAACCGGGAATGGGGCTATGGGAAACTGGATGTGTACGGTGTATTTACCCGCACACCGGGGAGGGGGGTGGCGTAGAGGTTGTCGTATTGCTACATGCGACAGCCTCTTCTACGCAAAACCTGAGGGGAATATGTTAAGAAAGAAAATCCTCTACAACATCACGAAAATGACAAGGGGATACCTGGGCGTGATTTAAACGCTCCAACAGACGATTTACCTTTTCGATGCGGGTGGAAATTCCGTGAATGCAATCCACTTTTTCGGAACCGGCAAAATCATGACGATATACCTCGATGCCGTAAGCAAGGTAAGAAAGATTATCTTCGGTGTTTAAAATGTGGGTAAAAGAACGATATTCATAGGTTACGGCATCTAATGCGTATGCTAACGACATGGCAGCATCCTCCTGTAGTGGTTTATGCTGCCATTATATGACAAGACTCTAACAATTATTGGACAAATTTATTTTTTTTATGCATTAAGGTGGCAACCGTCGGTTCTGCCCAGCTGTAATCCACCATATATTCGTCGTTAAATTCCTGTATGGCGGAAATATCGCCCTCTAAGAACCGGTAGTAATCACAGTCCAGCATTGCCGGATTGATGGCGTTCTGATTGCGGTTACAAACCAGCAAAGACTCGATGCCGGCTTCCTTTAAGGTTTTCTTTAAATCTCGCAAAACTACGTGGAAATAGGCCTTTACGGATTCGTCATACCGTTCCTCCCAAAGGGAATCGATAATCTGCTCCGCAGTTACGGCACCGCCTCTGCGGTCCACAAAAAAGGCCAGAAGCTCCTTGCACTTTTGACGCGGAAATTTCAGTAACGTATTGTTGACAAAAATATCGAAATGTCCGAAGGTACGTACCTTAATATGTATCTTTTTTTCGGAACAGAGCAGTTTGGCCCGCTCTACCGCTTCGTAAATATCGGAAAAACTATAAGGTTTGGTAATATAGGAAACCGCCCGTCTGCGGAAGGCGGACAGGGCGAACTGCTCGCTGGCGGTGGCAAAGAAAATCAGCATGTCCGGATTGGTTTCGTACAACCGGTCCGCTAAGGTAATACCGTCCTGTACCGGCATGATGATGTCTAAAATAGCGGCATCCACCGGGTTTTCCTTTGCAAAAAGAAAGGCTTCTTCGGCATCAGAAAAGCTCCCGGCCACCGTAATGTCCGGAATCATTGAGCAAAATCTGGTAATCAGCCGTAAAGAGGCCAGGTCATCGTCCACTAATATAATCTGCATGCAAGCTCCTACTCAAAATTTAAACGTTATAAATTGTTCCGATATTAAGAATAAAGAGAAAACGGGAAAATGTCAATAGTGATTTCCGTAAAAAATTTGTTTTGTTAGTGTGGTAACGTGGCATTTCCGCGAATTACTACTTGCTTTTTGGGAAAAAGGAGTCTACAATAGAATCAATCTTGCGAAAGGAGGCGCCCTATGTCGTTTCGAAAAACGCTTTGGAAGCTGTTACCGAAAAAGAAGATTCAGATCGGTAAGACTGCTCACGAGCTGGAAGGAATTCCGGAGGAGTATTTTGATGTCCGAGACATGGTTTCGGTTGTGGCGAAACAGACGGCGGATTGCGAGCATCCGGTGCTGGTGAGGGAGATTCCGCCTACCAGAATACAGTGTCCGACCTGTTACGAGACGACTCTTTCCGGATTGTCTTATTGTGACAAATGCGGCGCTGCTTTGATAAAGAACGAATCAATGAAAAGTGAGGATAGATAGATGAAGAACTGGGAAAAGAATTTAAGAGAGATTACCCCGTATGTACCGGGGGAACAGCCGGATTATCCGGATATGATTAAAATAAATACCAATGAGAATCCGTATCCGCCGGCACCGGGGGTAACAAAATTGTTAAAGGAAATGGATACAAGTAAGCTTACGCTGTATCCGAATCCGAGCGCTAAGCTTCTGGTAGATGAGCTGGCGAAGCAGTATAAGATTGCACCGGAGCGTATTTTCGTAGGTGTGGGTTCCGATGATGTACTGGGTATGATTTTTATGACCTGTTTTTCATCGGACAAGCCGGTGTTGTTTCCGGATATTACTTACTCTTTTTATGATGTATGGGCGGATTTATTCCGGGTGCCGTATAAGAGAATGCCTCTTGACGAGAATTTCTGC
>JAZUBD010000433.1:0-5797 GCA_045638305.1 Lachnospiraceae bacterium | reverse complement strand
GTGTCGCACCTCCCATACCGGAGAATATTCCCGGAAGAATATCCTTATAAGTGCGGTAAAATTGCATGCCCTGAAGTAAGGTGGCAATGGCGGATAACAGCGGCATGCGGAACATTCTTCCGTAAAAAGAGAGAGAACGAAGCATAATGTCCTTGTCCGTGATAAATGTATCAATGCCGGATATGCCGGAAAGCGGAGGCATTGCGGGGATATTTTTTAACCTTGTCAGTTCTGTCATATGATAGGCGAAGGCGGCAAAAGGACGGTAGGTTTCCTGCAGACAGGGAAGAACCGCAAACAAAAGTGCGCCAAGTTCCGTGGAAGGAGGCAGCATCGGTGGGAAAGAAGAATCCTGATTCATAACGTCTCCCTTCAAAACGGCACGGTTTCCGAATATAACAGAAACACATTTGCAACAGTATATGCGGGAAAAGGGAAAAGGAGAATGAAATGAACAAGAAAAGGTTCGTTTTTTTATATAGAAAAATACTTTTTATGTAGATATTTTTTTGAGAATATGCTATAATTTTTGCTAAGACAAGGCAATGTTTTTAGAGAACAGTCTTGGGGAACGGAATTGTTTCAGAATTTTGTCACTGAAACAAGAAACAGTACTACTTAGTTTTTTTGAAAGAGAAGGAGGATAAATGGTATGAGTTTAAAGAAGGCGTATGAGAAATATTTTAAAATCGGTACTTCGGTATCCCGGTTTGATCTGGCTTCCGATAAGGCAAAGGAGGAGCTCAAGAAGCATTACAGCAGTATGACGGCAGAGAATGATATGAAGCCGATGTTTTTTGTGGATAAGGATGCTACCCTTGCAGACCCGGAGAAGTATAACTTACAGCCGGTTATGACCTATGATACGGCAAGACCGTATTTGGAGTTTGCGAAGGCAAACGGTATTGCGCTCCGCGGACACACCCTTGCTTGGCATAATCAGACTCCGATTTGGTTCTTTAAGGAGAACTTCCAGGATGATTTCGAGGCACCGTGGGCATCCAAGGAGACCATGATTGCCCGCTTGGAATGGTACATTAAGAATGTATTGAACTTTGTACAGACCGAGTATCCGGGTGTGATTTATGCATGGGATGTAGTCAACGAGGCAGTTGAGGAGCAGGATGAACTTGGCTGGAGACAGCGTTCTCCGTGGTATAAGACTGTAGGTCCGGAGTTTGTGATGTATGCGTTCCGCTTTGCCAGAAAGTATGCGGCACCGGGGGTAAAGCTGTTTTATAATGATTACAACACCTTCAATCCGTTTAAGAGAGACTTTATTTTAGAGAATATTGTGAAGCCGTTGATGGAAGAGAAGTTAATCGACGGTATCGGTATGCAGACGCACTTGGTAATGCAGTATTTTGATCATGATTTGGAGCAGTATGCAACGGCATTAGAAATGTACGGTGTAACCGGTCTCGAAATTCATTCCACGGAGCTTGACCTCCACTGTGCAGATCCGTCCGAGGAGGGCATGCAGAAGCTTGCGGATGCTTACAAGCGTTTGTTTGAGGTTTATGTAAATGCAAAGAAGACGGGCAAGGCGAATATTACCTGTGTTACCTTCTGGGGCATGAAGGACGATGTGAGCTGGCTTACCGGTTTCCGTAAGGAGAGAAGTTATCCGCTTTTATTCGGTGACAACTGGGAAGAGAAGGAAGCATACCGCGCAGTGGTAAAGGTTGCGGAGGAAGCATAATTTTTGTATTTCCCTTGACAAATCCCGTTCCCTCTGCATATAATGAGGAATAGAGAAACGCAGAGAAGAAAAGAGTAACCGAGAAGGAGAGCAACAGAGAGGAACTGTCACCGGCTGAAAGCAGTTCCGGCAGGAGGTCTTGGCGAAGTGCATTTCGGAGCGGACGGGTGAGCGCGAAAGCGGGTAGCCTTGTACGGCGGCAGTCGTTATCATGCAAAAAGAACGAGAGACGTATGATACGCCTCTTGTAAAAGTTGAGTGGAACCGTGTATATCGCACCTCATCCTTGGATGAGGTGCGTTTTGTTTTGTTAGGAGGTCTCTATGGGCTTTATTCAATATGTCAAAGAAGAAATGCAAGTGATAAAGGAGCGGGATGCCGCGATTAAATCTTCCTGGGAGGTGTTTTTATATCCCAGCTTCCGGGCGATTTTACGACATCGTCTGGCGCATAAATTATATCAAAAGAAGCACTATTTCTTAGCTCGTTGGTATTCCCAACGGACTGCGCGGAAGACCGGTATCGAGATTCATCCGGGTGCAACCATCGGCAAAGGATTGTTTATCGACCACGGTCACGGAGTGGTGATCGGTGAGACGGCCATTATCGGCGACAACGTGACGCTGTATCAGGGCGTGACGTTGGGCGGTACCGGTAAGGAGCAGGGAAAACGTCATCCTACCATCGGCGACAACGTGATGATCAGTGCCGGAGCAAAAGTGCTTGGTTCCTTTACCGTAGGAGAGAATTCCAAAATAGGTGCGGGCTCCGTGGTGCTAAAGGAAGTGCCGCCGAATTCCACAGTAGTGGGTGTTCCGGGCATTGTGGTAAAGAGGGACAATGTACGGATTCCGAGAGAAGATTTGGATCAGGTGCATTTGCCGAACCCGGTGATGATGGAAATCGACAGACTACAGCAAGAGAATACCAAGCTCAAAGAGCGCGTAGATGCCTTGTCAGCTGCGGTTGAGAAGAAATAGCGGCTGTTGCAAAAGTCTGAAAAATAAGAAAAGTTAACAACGAGTAGAATGGTAAACTTTTTAAAAGTAATACAGAAAATGACAAATATAAACAAATGTCAACAGAACAACAATCAATAAAACAAAGGTTAATGAATGCAAAATTTAACAGCAAGAAAAGGAGCAAGTTATGGAAAACAAGTTTCAGTTATTTAACACCTTAACAAGAAAAGTAGAGCCGTTTATTCCGAATGTGGACGGCAAGGTAAAGATGTACACCTGCGGACCGACGGTGTATCATTTTGCGCACATCGGTAACCTGCGCAGTTACATTATGGAGGATGTGTTGGAGAAGTCTCTGCGTTTCGGCGGTTACAATGTAAAGCGTGTCATGAACATTACCGACGTAGGCCATCTTTCCAGTGATGCGGATACCGGTGAGGATAAGATGTTAAAGGGCGCAAAGCGTGAGAACAAGACGGTAATGGAAATTGCAAAGTTTTATACCGATGCCTTTTTCTCCGATTGCAGTAAGTTAAATATTAAGACTCCGGATGTGGTGGAGCCGGCAACCAATTGTATCGGTGAGTTCATCCACATGGTAGAGGTGCTGTTAGAGAAAGGCTATGCTTATGAAGCCGGCGGCAATATTTACTTTGATACTTCTAAGCTTGACGATTATTACGTTTTCTCCAGCCAGAGTGAAAAGGAGCTTTTGGTAGGTGTACGTGATGATGTAGAGCAGGATGAGAACAAGAAGAATAAGAGCGACTTTGTGCTTTGGTTTACCAAGTCCAAGTTTGACGATCAGGAATTAAAGTGGGATAGCCCGTGGGGCGTAGGATATCCGGGCTGGCACATTGAATGTTCCGGTATTTCCATTAAGCACCTGGGCGGGGATATGGATATTCACTGCGGCGGCGTGGATAATATTTTCCCGCACCATACCAACGAGATTGCCCAGAGTGAAGCATATTTGGGCCACAAGTGGTGTAACTACTGGTTCCATGTGCATCATTTGAATGACCGTTCCGGTAAGATGAGTAAGTCCAAGGGAGACTTCTTAACCGTTTCCTTACTTGAGGAAAAGGGCTACAATCCGTTGGTTTACCGTATGTTCTGCTTACAGTCCCATTACCGCAAGCCGTTAGAATTCTCCTACGAGGTGCTGGACCAGGTGGCAGCGGCTTATCAGAAGCTGGTAAAGCGTATTGCGGGCCTTGATAAGAGCGGTGCAGTGGATGAAGCAAAGAAGGCACAATATCGTGAGAAGTTCTTGGAGGCATTGGCAAGCGACATCAATACCTCCAGCGCATTGACCGTAGTATACGATGTGTTGAAGGATGACATGAACGGCGCGACAAAGTTTGCATTGGTAGAGGAAATGGACTATGTGCTCGGTCTTAATCTGACCGTCGGTGCAGCAGCAAACGATACCGCAGATAACGGTGTGGCCGGTGCGGATGATGAGTTGACCGCATTTGTTCTGGCAAAGATTGAGGAGCGTAAGGAAGCAAAGAAGGCAAAGGATTTTGCTAAGGCGGACGCGATTCGTGACGAGCTTTTGGCAAAGGGTGTTGCCATTAAAGATACGAGAGAAGGCGTTGTTTGGGAACTGGTGTAGACGAGGAGGCTGCTGTAATGTCGGATATGTTGGAACAGGCAAATAAGTCAGGGACAGAGCTCCCTTTGTTCGGAGCAATTTGTTCCGCCTTTTCCTTAAAGGAGCAGGATGCAAGACAGTATTCACCCCTGACATTGGCTTATATCGGAGATGCGGTGTACGAGATGATTGTGCGAACGATTTTGGTGGAGCATGGCAATGCGCCGGTAAATGTACTGCATAAGCATGCCAGTAAGCTGGTGAAAGCGGAGGCACAGGCGGACGCTTATCACCGCATCAAAGAGCTGCTTACGGAGGAAGAAATGTCGGTATTCCGCAGAGGGCGTAATGCCAAGTCCTATACCAGTGCGAAAAATGCCACCATCGGAGATTATCGGGTAGCGACGGGATTTGAGGCGCTGTTCGGATTTTGGTATCTGACGGGGCAGACGGAGCGGATGCTTGCGGTAGCAAAAGCAGGAATGACGGAGGAACACACATGCGATACGAAGAATTAACCATTGAGGGAAGAAACGCGGTGATGGAGGCGTTTCGTTCCGGAAAAACCATAGACCGTTTGTTGGTGCTGGACGGTAACAAAGAAGGTGCCATGCTGACAATTTTAAAAGAGGCAAAAAAGCACAATACCGTGGTGTCTTTTGTGAAAAAAGAGCGTTTGGACCAGATATCCGCTACGGGGAAGCATCAGGGTGTCATTGCTTATGCGGCAGCCTATGAATATGCTGAGGTAGAGGATATTCTTGCCATTGCAAGAGAAAAGGGCGAGGCTCCGTTTCTTGTGCTGCTTGACGGCATCGAGGACCCGCACAATTTGGGTGCGATTATCCGTACCGCAAACCTTGCGGGAGCTCATGGTGTGATTATTCCGAAGCGTCGGGCGGTGGGCCTGACCGCTACGGTGGCAAAGACCAGTGCGGGTGCGCTGAATTATACCCCGGTCGCTAAGGTAACCAATCTGGTACAGACCATGGAAGACCTGAAGAAGGAAGGACTTTGGTTTGTGTGTGCGGATATGGACGGCGAAGTGATGTATCGCCAGAATCTTACGGGACCGATTGGTCTTGTCATCGGAAACGAGGGTGAGGGTGTCAGCCGTCTGGTAAAAGAAAAGTGTGATTTTGTAACCAGTATTCCGATGGCGGGCGACATTGATTCTCTGAATGCATCGGTGGCAGCGGGCGTTCTGATGTATGAGATTGTACGTCAGAGGCTGGGTAAGTAAGCAGCCGACTTTCGGAGGAACGGATAGCGGAACGAAACGCGGATTTAGAATTCCAACGGGGTTGTATCGGTACAGAGAAAGAAGGTACGTCATGAAAAAAACGGGATCGGAACAACTGAATAATCCGGGATGCGAGGATGAACGAGAGCTTCTGGTACGGTGTCAGCAGGGTGACAATGATGCCACGGAGGAAATGTTAAACCGCTATAAAAATATGGTGCGGAGCAAAGCGACTGCGCTGTATTTGGTGGGTGCCGATAAAGAGGATTTGATTCAGGAAGGTATGATCG
>JAZUBD010000432.1:0-6762 GCA_045638305.1 Lachnospiraceae bacterium | reverse complement strand
ACTTGTCTCAATCCTTTGCATACCGCACTTGCTGTGTACGGTTGTGTACGGGGATATACGAAGATTGCGGACGAGATGAAGGATGCGGGCTTAAAACTTTTGGTTGAAAAAATCGCGTACGACGAGGGCATGCCGGTGGTGGTTGACCCGAAGATTTTATCCCCGAGAGATTTCATCAAAGAAGTAATCGAGGAGAGACTTCCGAATCCGTTTATTCCGGATATGCCGCAGCGTATTGCAACGGATACGGGCCTGAAAGTACCGATTCGTTTCGGTGAGACCATGAAGTCTTATCTGGCCAGCGACACTTTAAAGATTACGGATTTGGTTTATATTCCGTTGGCAATTGCGGGATGGCTCCGTTATCTCATGGGTGTTTACGATACGGGGGCACCGATGGAAATCAGTCCGGACCCGACGGCAGCCGGTGTACAAGAGGTATTAAAGACCGTAGAGTTCGGTAATCCGGCAAGTTATACCGGACAGTTAAAGCAGGTACTTAAGAACAAGACTTTATTTGCCGTTGATTTATGCGAGGCAGGGCTTGCGGATAAGATTGAGACTATGTTTTGTGAGATGATTGCGGGAGAAGGCGCAGTAAGAAAGACCTTAAAAACATATCTCAACAACTAAACCATAGTATTTTTACAAGAACCAAGAGAAGAAATTAAAGTTACTATAAAGGGCATGCAAAAGAAAGGAGTTTCCATGAGTATTTTTAAGGATGTAAAAGAGGATGCGGTACAGAACGATGAGTTAAACACGAAAGATGATTTATTTACCGTTGTGTCCGAAGAAGAGCAGGATGATGTAGATTTAGAGCTTTTGGACAGCTTGATGGAGGATGATTCCCTGGTGGCACCGGAAGAGGAAGATGAGCCAGCGGAAGAACCGGAGCAGAGCGTGGCAGAGACCCCGGCGGTTGAAACCGAGCGTCCGACAGAGGCTGATTTGGACGGTGTGACTGTGATTACCAAGGGCACAACCATCAACGGTAGCATTATTTCTGATTGTTCTTTGGATGTCATGGGAACGATCAACGGTGATATCGAATGTCTCGGAAAGCTGACTATTTCCGGTAAGGTAACCGGTAACGCTATGGCTGCCGAGGTATATGTAAACACCGACCGTTTAGAGGGTAACATTACAAGTGAAGGCAGTGTAAAGATCGGTCTCGGCACCGTAATCATCGGTGACATTGTTGCTTCCTCCGGCGTAATCGCAGGTGCGGTAAAGGGTGAAATCGATGTGAAGGGTCCGGTAGTGATCGATTCTACCGCCATCATTAAGGGTAACGTAAAGGCAAAGTCTGTACAGATGAACAACGGTGCGGTATTGGAGGGCTTCTGTTCCCTTGCTTACGCTTCTGTTGAAATCGACAATATTTTTGAATAGGATACGAGGAAATTATGGCATATAAGAGAGTTTTATTAAAGCTTTCCGGTGAGGCACTTGCCGGAGATAAGAAGACGGGATTTGATGAAGATACCTGTGTTGCGGTTGGTAAGCAGGTAAAGCAGTTGGTAGATGCAGGCATTGAGGTGGCAGTAGTAATCGGCGGCGGCAATTTCTGGCGCGGCAGAAGTTCCGAGACCATCGACCGTATTAAGGCGGACCATATCGGCTGTCTTGCTACGGTAATGAACTGTATTTATGTTTCCGAGATTTTCCGCTTCTGCGGAATGGACACCGCAGTATATACTCCGTTTGCGTGCGGCAGTTTTACCGAGCTTTTCACGAAGGATAAGGCAGTGAATGATTTGAAGGCAGGAAAGGTAGTATTCCTTGCAGGCGGTACGGGACATCCGATGTTCTCTACCGATACGGCAACTTCCCTTCGCGCTATCGAACTGGACACAGACGTAATACTTATGGCTCGTGCGGTAGACGGTGTATACGACAGCGACCCGAAGGAGAATCCGAATGCAAAGCGTTTTGATACCATTTCCTTTGCGGAAGTGCTGGAGAGAAAGCTTAAGATTCTTGATATGACCGCTACGGTTATGTGTATGGAACACAAGGTTCCGTTATTTATCTTTTCGTTAGACGAGGAGAACGGTATCGTAAAGGCAGCCAACGGCCAGCCGATCGGCACCACCGTTACCCCGTAATCATCGAATGGAGAGGCCAAAGGGGCCTGTTACATCATAAAGCAACAAGAGGAGAGAACAACAATGAATGAAAGAGTAGTACCGTTTGAAACAAAAATGCAGAAGTCTGTGGATGCTCTCGCTGAAGAGTTTACCACCATTCGCGCAGGTCGTGCCAATCCGCACGTTCTGGATAAGCTCAGAGTGGATTATTACGGCACTCCGTCCGCAATCCAGGCAGTGGCTAACGTTTCCGTACCGGAGGCAAGAATTATCCAGATTCAGCCGTGGGAAGCAAAGATGATTAAGGAAATCGAGAAGGCAATTCTCGCTTCCGATATCGGTCTTACCCCGAGCAACGACGGCAAGATTATCCGTCTTGTATTCCCGGAGCTTACCGAGGACAGACGTAAGGAACTTGTAAAGGACGTAAAGAAGAAGTCCGAGAATGCGAAGGTTGCCATCCGTAATGTACGTCGTGATGCAAACGATGCCATCAAGAAGGCAGCAAAGGCGAACGAGATTTCCGAGGACGAGCAGAAGGGTATTGAGGATGAAATCCAGAAGATGACCGATAAGTTTGTTGCGGAAGTGGATAAGATGACCGACAACAAGTCTGCAGAGATTCTTACCGTTTAATTTTCAAAGAACACAAAGGACAGAGGGGTCCCGGTTGAGTCCTAGGGATGAGAACCGTAGGCTCCCTCTTTTTGTTTATAGGAGTAGGATATGGAAAAGGTTCCGCAGCATATTGCGATTATTATGGACGGGAACGGAAGATGGGCGAAAAAGCGCGGAATGCCGCGTAATGTAGGCCATTCCCAGGGAAGTAAAACCGTCCGGAAGATTTGTGAAGAGGCTTGGAAGCTGGGGGTAAAGTACCTGACGGTTTATGCGTTTTCTACGGAAAACTGGTCCAGACCTAAGGAAGAAATCGATGCTTTAATGAAGATTTTACGCAGTTATTTAAAGGATGCGATTAAGCAGTGTGCCGACAATAACATGCGGGTACGGATTATCGGCGATATTTCGGTATTGCCGGAGGATATGATTACATCGATAAAACAGTTGGAGGAGGTATCCTCTGTGAATACCGGCCTTCAATTTCAGATAGCATTAAATTACGGCGGACGGGACGAAGTGCTCCGTGCCGTAAAGAAAGCGGCGGCAAAGCTTATGGCGGAAGGAAAATCCGTGGAGGATATGACCATGGAGGATATTGGAGCTTCGCTGGATACGGCAGAAATTCCGGATCCGGATTTGATTATCCGTACCAGCGGAGAGCAGCGTTTGTCCAATTTCTTAATGTGGCAGTCGGCTTATTCCGAGTTTTATTTCACGGATGTATTGTGGCCGGATTTTGATAAAAAGGCTTTGGAAGAAGCGATTTTATATTACGGAAGCAGAAACAGACGGTTCGGCGGCTTGGAAAATAAGTAGCCGGACAGGTACTGTTTGATGGAGGAACCATGTTTATTACGAGACTGTTGAGCGGTATTGTATTATTGGCGATTGTGATTTCGACCGGCATCCTTGGTGGACCGGTCTTTTGGACGTTGGTGACAGCAATTTCCCTGATTGGTGTGTTCGAATTTCACCGTATGGTGGGATTGTCGAAAAGTGCTTTGTTTTACGTGAATTGGGTAATGTGCCTCGGATTGGATGCCTTGCTCTTCTTCGGGAAGACGGAGCTGGCGAATTTAATACCTGTGGCTGCATTACTTGTACTCATGGGAATTTATGTGGTACGGTATCCGAAGTATAACGCAAAGGATATTTTTGTTTCCTTTACCGGTTTTGCGTACGTTGCGGTGTTATTGTCCTTCTTATACCGGATCCGGGTGGAGGACAACGGTATGCTTTTGTTGTGGCTTGTGTTTATCGGCACCTGGGGGTCCGATACCTGTGCCTACTGCATCGGATGTCTTTTTGGAAAGCACAAGGCCTTTCCGGTACTCAGTCCGAAAAAGTCCGTAGAGGGTTGTATCGGCGGAATCGCGGGAACGGCGCTGATTGCGGGGATTTACGCAGCTTGTTTGAATCGCTTTGTAGAAGGGGCGGAAGTATCCGTACTTGTTTTTGTAGTTATCGGCATTTTTGCCTCTGTAGTGTCCCAAATCGGTGATTTGGCGGCGTCTGCCATGAAACGTAATTACGAGATCAAGGACTACGGGAAATTGATTCCGGGACACGGCGGTATTCTGGACCGGTTTGACAGTATTATTTTCACGGCTCCGCTGGTATATTTGATGGTGCAGATTTTTGCGCTGTAGTTTTAAGAGAATGTAGCCGGGAAAGGATGACAGCTGTTTTGGAACAGAATAAAGACAGTGACGGAAGACAGGTGATTGTATGAAAAAAATTGCGGTTCTCGGATCCACCGGATCCATCGGTACCCAAACCTTGGAAATTGTAAGAGAGAGAGCGGGAGAGTTTGAAGTTGTTGCGCTTTCCGCCGGCAGTAATATTGATTTGCTGGAGCAGCAGGTGGCGGAGTTTTTACCAAAGCTTGCCAGCCTGACAAAGGAAGAAGATGCAAGGGAATTAAAGAGACGACTTTCTTTGAAAAACATAGATTCTACAGAGGTCGTATATGGAATGGACGGTTTAGTTGCCTGCGCAACGGAAGGTTCTGCGGATATGACTGTTAATGCGGTAGTAGGTATGATCGGTATTTTGCCGACGATTGCGGCCATTAAGGCAGGTAAGGATATTGCGCTTGCAAACAAGGAAACCTTAGTAACCGCAGGACATATTATTATGCCGTTGGTGGAAGAATATAAGGTGAAGCTTTTGCCGGTAGACAGCGAACATTCCGCTGTTTTTCAGTGTTTACAGGGAGCGGGAGAACAGACGGTAGAGAAGCTTCTATTAACGGCATCCGGCGGACCGTTCCGCGGAAAAAAGAGAGAAGAACTGGGGTCTATTACTGTAGAACAGGCATTGAAGCATCCGAACTGGGCAATGGGACGAAAGATTACCATTGATTCTTCTACGTTAGTAAATAAGGGGCTTGAAGTGATGGAGGCCGGTTGGCTCTTTTCCTTATCTCCGGAGCAGATTGAAGTGGTGGTACAGCCGAAGAGCATCATTCATTCCATGATTCAGTTTACGGACGGTGCGGTTTTGGCGCAACTCGGTACCCCGGATATGAAGCTGCCGATTCAGTATGCCATGACCTATCCGGATCGTGTTTCTTTGGGCGGTAAGCGTCTGGATTTCTTCGAATTGCAAAAGATTGAATTTTACAAGCCGGATACGGATACCTTCCATGCCTTAGCACTTGCTTACGATGCGTTCCGTGCGGGAGGAAGTCTGCCGACGGTATATAACGCGGCCAATGAAATGGCAGTGGCATTGTTTCTGGATCGTAAAATCGGTTATCTTAAAATTACGGAGCTTATCGAGCAGGCGATGAATGCACATAAAATTATTGCAAATCCTACTTTGGAAGAGGTTCTTTCCACAGAGAAGGAAACGTATGACTATATAAGGGAGAATGTGCGTTAAGAGCGCAAGAAAGAGGAACTATGAAAATCATTATTGCAATTTTAATCTTCGGAATCCTGGTGCTGATTCACGAACTGGGACATTTTATCTTTGCCCGTATCAACGGCATCGAGGTAGTTGACTTTTCTATCGGTATGGGACCGCGTTTGTGCGGTTTTAAGGCCTTCGGAACGCAGTTTTCCATACGTCTTTTGCCAATCGGCGGAGCTTGTATGATGTTAGGTGAAGACCAGGACCAGAACATGGAGAATGAGCATTCCTTTTATTCCAAGAATGTCTGGCAACGAATTTCCGTGTTGTTTGCGGGACCGGGCTTTAACTTTGTGCTTGCATTTGTATTCTCGCTGTTTATCATCGGTTCCGTGGGTTTTGACCCTGCCCAGGTAACCGGAATTACTCCGGAGGGACCGGCGGCGGATGCGGGAATGCAGGAAGGCGATATCATTACGAAAATCGACAAATCCGGAGTTTCTCTGGGCAGAGAAGTATACAGTTGGTTTATGTTTCATGAAATAACAGAGGAGCCGATTCATGTAACGGTAAAACGGAACGGTGAGAAGGTAAAACTGACACTTTTGCCGGAAGCCTATGATAAATATTTGTTGGGCTTTACCTATAACGGAGATGAGGCGTATACCGCGGATATTCAGGAGTTGTCCCCGGGATATCCTATGGCGGAGGCTGGTCTTGCGGTGGGTGACGTGATTACCAAGGTCGGAGATACGGAGGTGGCAAACGGCGGGGAGCTGTATGCTTATTTTGAACAGAATCCGTTGAACGGACAGCCGATCGAAGTAACCTATACCAGAAACGGGGAGTCCTTTGTAACGACGGTTACACCGAAATATGCATCTTCCGGCTATACGTTGGGATTTTCCTATAATTTGGTCAGAGAACAAGCAAATGCATGGGAAACGATAAAGTATTCTGCGATAGAAGTAAAGTATGTGATTACCGATACCATTCGCGGACTTGGCAAGCTTTTTACCGGTAAGCTTAAGTCCGATGAAGTAGGCAGTGTGGTGGCGATTGTGGACCTAGTGGGAGACACCTACGAGGAAACCAAGGATGAGGGAGCCAAGGTGACCATCCTCAGTCTGTTAAACATTGCGGTATTTTTAAGTGCGAATTTAGGTGTTATGAACCTGCTTCCGATTCCTGC
>JAZUBD010000431.1:0-11689 GCA_045638305.1 Lachnospiraceae bacterium | reverse complement strand
ACTCCGGTCCCGCATTGAAAATCGTCCCCAATGATACATAGATTAAATTGTTATACGAATAGTCCTCTCCCGCCTCAAAGGTATCCTCCCGTAACACTGCAGACGGTCCCAAAAAGAACCGGTTCTTCCGTTTTCCCTCCGGATGTACCGGACACGGATAGGTAAATACATTGAACGCTTCTTCGTTCATTAATATTCCCAGCAAATCGGTCCGCTTGATGCCATAGCGTTTCTTTAAACGTCTCTTATACTTTAAAATCCCCGGAATCGCCTTTAATTCAAGGAAGCTGCTCCCCGTAAAACGGGTGGCATAAAGAAAAAACGCCTTGCCGGTGTAACGATACGCTGTAATAATCGTATTCACGGACGCTGCCCGGATGCCCAAGGTCTGCGCCACAGCTCTACCCCAAAAGGCAATGGTATCATGTAAAATCAACACCGGATGAAGTTCCTTTGTCTGCCGCATCAGTTCTTCCATCTGCGCATCGGTAAACCTAAGCAAAAGCTCCGACAGTTCCAAAATCCGGCTTCCCACCTGGGGCGTCCATGGAATCGTTCCGAGATCATATGCCCGGAATGTTGCTCCACAGGCTTCTATCGCCTGTCGGAACTCCTCCATGGCATAATAGGTAACTTCGTACCCGTGCTTAATAAGTTCCGTAATCATCGGAAGCGTAGGATTCACGTGGCCATAAGCCGGCGTTCCGAAAAACACAATGTTGCCCAAACCGGAAGGGGTAGTTTCCTTTGTCGTAGTCATAAAGTTCTCCCATCTATTTGTTTCTTGCATCACAACCATTATACCTTTTTTGTCGAATAATGGCAAGAAAAAGGAAAACTGCCGTACCTACATGCAACGCTTTGTAAGTACGACAGTCATAAATTCACTTATTCTCTTATTGCCACCAATGTAAACTCTCCCGGTACTGTATCGTTCTCCCAAGCCGGGTGCTCGTCAAACCGTTTCATGAGAAATCCGCTCTCAATCACACCGTTTATAATCTCACTAATGTTGTACCTTCGGTAGCTGCACTTCGGCATACAACGCCTTACTTCCTCCGGATAAAATCTGGCATGAGCCATCTCACCTTCATAAATGTCGGTAGAAAAATAATCTCCTGTGGTTATATTTCCCAGATGCAGCACATCATTTATCTTGGCAATCGGATGAAAATCACTGCAAATCAACTTCCCTCCCGGTTTTAACAAAGAATACATCACCTGCATAAACTCGTTGATATCATGAAAATAATGCAGGATTCCGCCTTCCATAAATACTACATCAAAGTAGCCTCCGTAGGTGTTCAAATCAATTTCCAGAACGTCCCCTACCACATAATTAAGTTCCGTTTTTGCTGCCGCTGCCGTCTCCAATGCGTAGCGTTTATTATCCTCGGAAATATCAAACACCGTGACCTCTGCACCAAGCAGAGCCAGCGGAACTGCCTTTTTCCCACAGGAACCGCAAATATTTGCCACCTTAATTCCTTCGTAGGTATCAAAGTAAGTCGCATATTTTCGTAACATTCCAACCGGGTTTTCCGCATCCAGTCTCGCCCTTTCCTCCGGGGTTCCGTTTTGCTTTACCCAAAACTCGTAGGCATTGTACTCCCAGGCTGCTTTATTCTTCTTACTGTACTCTCTCATGTAACCATTCCTCCACCATCTTATAATGTGACGTATCTTTTTCCGCGTTTTTATAATAAAACTCTAAAGACTGCACCGGAACCGTAATATCATTTATCTGTACCAGATCCGTATTTCGGTACAAAAATTCATCCATATCTGCCCCCGGACACTCCCCGTAAAACATACAGCGAATCTTCCTCTCCCGATACATCACATCAAAGGATTTGAAGCCTTCCGAGCCCTTTTTGACTTCCGCATTATAACCGAAAAACTTTCGCACCCTTTCCTCGTCGTTCCACTTAAAAGTAAGACAGATCTTGTCTAAAGGGAACTCCAAACCATGGGCAAAAATCATTGTCTTTCCGTCCACCTTAAAGGTCATCCTGCTTTTCTGCAATTCTTGGACCAGAAAATACAGTATGTTCCAATCCTTTTGGTAACGCATTTTCTCTACATCAATTTTACAACAAGGCTCTTGTACTTCTTTCCTTACCAAACAACCGCCATCTTTCTCCGATGATATGTTGTTCCAACCTCCTTGCACGGTAATCGTTATGCGCAGGGGCTGAAATTGTTTTGTAATCGGAAATGCCCGACGGACAAAGCTGGGCGGAAACCCGTGAAATCTTGTAAAGGCTTTTGTAAATGCCTCCGGCGTCTCATATCCGTATTTATATGCTAATTCAATAATAGAACTGTCGGAATTACACAATTCTTCTCCGGCAAGTGATAAACGCCTGTTTCGTACATACTCCGTTACCGTCATCCCGCAAACAACCTTAAACGCCGTAGTCAGCGTAGGAACGCTGACGAAAAAATGTGCCGCAATCTTATCCGGTGTAAGATCCGAAAGCAGATTTTCCTCGATATAATCAATTGTCTCCTGCACCTTCCCTAGCGAAAAGCCCGTGCATTCCCGCATCATATACCACCTCCGTACCAAAGCCTGATACTACCATTATACCAAACAATCTGACAAATCTCTTGTCAACTACAAAAAGAATTTGTCAGATTGCTTACACTCTTATTCACATATTTTCTACGACCCGCAGGACTTATAGTTCCTCACGCCCGCACACCATACGCCGTAGCAAATTGCCAGAAACACGACCACACCTACCGGGCACAGCCCTAATATCCAGTTCGTACTTCTTCCCAGCAGAAACTGCAACGGATAATACTGCACCAGCGTATAAGGAATCACAAAGGTACAAAACCGCAGAACGCCTCTCCCGTACACGTCAATGGGGTATTTGCCGTGTTCCTTTGCTCCGTAGGTCAGCGCATTGAGAATTGACGTATCCTCAATGGTGAAAAAGCAGAAGCTGGCCCCCAACATATACAGTCCGATAAATAAAAGAGTTCCTCCTGCAATCATAAGGAGCAGGGTCAGCACCGCGAAGAAACTCCAGTCCACCTGACTTTCCCGAATTCCGATGGCAAGCGTGATTGACGAGGTAATTAACGGACCGGTTCTGCCGATTTCAAACCGTGTACCGATAATCTGCAAAATCGGGCTGCAAGGACGCAGAAGCATCCGGTCAAATTCACCGCTTTTTACGATTCCCGAAAACACCTTAAATCCGTTGCCAATCAGTTCCGACAAAGTAAAGGACATGTGGATGACAGAAAAACAAAGTAACACATCTCCGTAGGTATAGCCTTTGATTTCCGTAAGACCGTCAAACAAAAACCGGATGGCCAGAAACTCGGTAAAGGCTATCATACACCGCCCGAAGATCATAAGCACAAAGGATAGCTTATACTCCATAATACTTCTGACGCACACGGAGGCATAGCGTATATACAAGGAAATACTTTTTCTTAAGCTCATCTCATCAACCTCCCTGTACCACAATCTTTTTCTCGACCTGCTTCCATGTAAACAGGCCCGCTGCCACCAAAATCACCAGCCAAAGCACTTGCTTTGCCACCACCGGTCCCAGTTCCGCTACCGGCAAATCCCCGCTGTATACACGAAACGGAACATTCTGCATGTACGGAAAAGGCAGCCACTCCACCACCTTACGAAAGCGCTCCGGAAAGAAGGGAAGAGGAATCACATTTCCCATGAAAAAATCTGCGGAGCCCAGCAACACCATACGCCAGCCCTGGGGAGAAATAGTGAAAAAGCAAAGCATGTTCACAAACATACAAAGGGCCACCGCAACTCCCACAGCAAGCACTAAGGTAACAAGGAACAACACAAAGGCCTCTATGCTGGCCGGCAGCCCCATCCGCAAGGTTCCCGGAAGCAAGAACGCACAAATAAGTACCGGCACACACCGAAGCAATGCCTCCCCCGCCCGACCGCCCACAATGCGGGAAAACCACATGGAATACACGGAAACCGGACGACACAGGTCATAAGAAACTCCGCCGTTTTGTATCAAGGAGAAAATATCCTTAGCTGCGGTCCATGTGAAAAACAACGCCAGAAAGGCTTCCTTCAGCCATATGTACATAACAATAGAGGAATACTCCATGGGAAGCTTTGTCCCCATAGCCTCCGCGATCGCCTTGTAAGCCAGACACTCCATGATGCCCCAAATGAGCTGGGTGGTCAGGGCTGTCACTGATGCCATCCGGTACTGCAGCCCCGTGGCAAAGCGAACCTTGAAAAACATAATATATTTTTTCATAGCACCCTCCTACATAATATCCAGCTTTTTGTAGAGGGCCGCCATGACATGGTCGAGGTTTAGTTCCGACTGTCCGCCCGCCGCCGTCCGCAACTCCTGCAAACTTCCGTCCAACAAAATTTGCCCTTTACCGATTAAGATAACTCGTTCCGCAATTGCTTCGATATCCTGCATATCATGAGTGGTCAGAATCACCGTGGTCTTATGTTCCCGGTTCATCTTTTTGATAAAGTCCCGCACTGCCAGCTTGGACACCGCATCCAGACCGATGGTAGGCTCGTCCAGAAACAAAATCTTCGGCTCGTGAAGCAAAGACGCCGCCACCTCACAACGCATCCGTTGTCCCAAGGATAGCTGTCTTGTAGGAGTTTTCAGAATTTCGGATAATTGCAAAAGTTCCGTCAATTCCTCCAGCTTTCGATTGTAATTTTCTTTGGAAACAGAATAGATTTCCTTTAAAAGTTCAAAGGAATCTATGACCGGAATATCCCACCACAACTGGGAACGCTGTCCGAATACCACGCCGATATTTTTTACATGCTCGGTACGGTTCTTCCATGGAATCCGTCCGTCTACAGTACAGCTTCCGCTATCCGGGGTTAATATTCCGCTTAGAATTTTGATTGTAGAGCTTTTCCCGGCGCCGTTAGGTCCGATGTATCCGACCATTTCACCCTCGCCGATGGTAAAGCTCACATCATTTAGTGCATGAACGACCTCATGCTCTCTGCGAAAGAAAGATTTGCAGACTTCTCCTAAGCCCGCCTTTCTTTTTGCAACCTTGTACGACTTACATACCTGTTCCATCGTAATCATTGTTACTTCCTCCTGGTAGTTATACTTTGCGATGTCTATCGACATCATATCTTGCCAAGTCGGTCTGGTTTCTGCCGGATTTTGCCGGCAAATTACCGATGGTATTTATCGTAGAAAAAGACAGTAGAACAAAAGAAAACTCTCTCGCAATACTGTCTTTCTATACTCTTATTCCATCTCGTATAAAATACGTTTTATGAAGTTGGAGTTTCATCATAGCACACCTCAGGCTGCTTGTCAATCAATATTGTCTGAATTTCAGAAATATTATTATTTTATCTCCAATTCTTACTTTATACGATCCTTACCTGTCCTCAACTTACTTTATTGTAGAAACCGTTCCGCCGTTCCGTTCCGTTCCGTTCTCCGACTGGATGCCGTTTTCGCCCGCACTTAAGGAAAGGGTACCACCGTTGATAATCACGCGGTTCTCTGCCTGGATATCATCGGAATCACCGATTGCGGTAATCACACCTCCGTTGATTTCCACATTGCCCAAGGAAACATCCACATCGTTGCTTGCCTTAATGGCATCCGATTCGGAACGCACCGTAATCACTCCGCCGTTAATCTGCAATAAATCTCTGCCGGTAATACCGTCATCCACCGCATCCACATCGATGACGCCGCCATTGATGTAAAGGGAATCCTTGCCCTTGATGGCATCGCCGTAATTGGCAACTACCTTTAACGTTCCTTCGCCTTCAATGACCATATCATGCTTTGCAAAGAAGGTAGCGTCCGGCTCATCCTCATTCGGTTCAAACACATAGGCCGTACCGTCGGAGAATACATTCTCCGTACCCGCAGCCAGCGTCACCGTTACCTTTGCGACTTTCTTAGAGAAAAACGCCGCACTGGAATCGTTGTGTACCTTCACACCCTTTAAAATAATATGTACGTCACTTTCGTTGTCCACATTCACATAAATGTAACCGTTAGACAAGGTGCCGCTGATTTCATAGGTACCGGCCTCTTCGATTTTCAACCGGTCCGCTCTCACATCACAACCGGTTCCGTTCACCGTAATACCGGAATCACTCAACACTACGGTAGTCACTGCGTCGGACTTGTCTCCGTTCTCCGTGACATCATTCTTATCTCCGGATGCATCCTGATTACCGGTCACATCCTCGCCCTGATTTCCCTGTACATCGCCGCCCTGGTTCGTACTTCCCGGGTTCTGCTCTCCGGCCACAGTATCCTTCTGCGGCTGCTTCTCTCCTTCGGTACCACAAGCTGCAACACCGAGCACTAACATCGCCAATAAAAGGGCAGCCCCTTTTCTCGTATATCTTTTCATTGCATTCGTCTCCTTATAAAATAAAATGTCACTGATTTCATCATACCTTTTATTTGTGACAGTTCCGTGACCACATGGCATTTTCTGCTATTCGTTTAATGTCCACCCGTGATCCCCGTGATACACCATAAGCTTCGTCATGCCGCCGTCAATACAAATATTCTCTCCCGTAATAAAACCGGCCTTCTCCGAACTGAGGAACAGCACCATGTTTGCAATATCCAACGGATTTCCCACTCTGCCCGCCGGCTGCTGCATGGCGTCCGCTCCCGCAAAATCACTTCCAGTCGTGTCGATCCAGCCCGGCGAGATAGAATTTACCCGCACCTTGCCGGACAGACTTACTGCCAAAGCATGGGTCAGTGCCGCAATGCCACCCTTTGCCGCCGTATAACTCTCGGTCTGTGGCTGACTCATGCGGTCTCTGGAAGAAGAAATGTTGATGACAGACGCTCCTTCGGAAAAGAACGGCGCTAACAGCTTCGTCAAATAAAACGGTGCTGTCACGCCTACCGCCAGCGCATATTGAAATTCTTCATAACTGCACTCGTCAATCCCTCTGGTAATCGGAAGCGCATTATTCACCAGTACATCCACCCGACCGTACTCTTGCGTTACCTCTTTTGCAAAGGCCTCCAGTACGGCCTTATCCGAAATATCTCCCACGTAATGCTCGCCGGGAGCTTTATCAATGACACAGACTTTCGCTCCGGCCTTCCGAAACTCCTCCGTGATACACTTGCCGATCCCGTTGGCACCGCCGGTGACCACGATGATTTTATCTTTGAACATAGGCGCTCCTTTCGTAACTTACCCAATCACCTGCATATCCTTTCACCAAGAGTATACCACACTCTTCCCCTTCCCGCACCTATATTTTCCTATCACTTTTAAAATCATTATACTCTCCCCTGTTGTGTTTCCCTCCAAAATAAGATAGAATAACATTATCAATACCAATGAAACGGAGATTTCCTAATGAAAAAATATAAAAATTTCGCAGGCCGCCTGATTCTTCCGGCACTTTTGATTTGCACTGTAAGTATGGCTATCGCCGCTTGTTCGCAGCCGACCAATGCTCCGATTCCAACGGTTACAGCCTCTCCGGAGCCTACTGTCACATCCGAACCGACTCCTACGGCAACACCCGAGCCCACCGCCTCACCGATTCCGACTCCTACGGTAACACCGGAACCTACCGCTACACCGGTCCCGACTCCTACCGTAACTCCGGAGCCTACCGCTACGCCGGTTCCGACGCCGACCGTAACTCCGAAGCCGACCTCTACACCGGCTCCTACAAAAAAACCGACGCCGACTCCGGTAATTTACGCAGCAAACGGCGTTACAAACAAGCTTCCGAAATTTTCCGGCTATTCTTATGTGATCGCAGATGCAGAAACAGGCGAAACACTGCTTTCCTATAACGGCGAGCGGTCGATTTATCCGGCAAGTACCATGAAACTGCTGACTGCAATGACTGCCCTGGACCAGGCCACCCCTGACCGGCTTATTACCACCAGGAAATCGGTTCTGGATGAAGTGGACTGGGATGTCTGGGTGATGGATGTACCGGCGGATACCACCTACTCTCTGGAGGTATGGCTGAACCTTCTCCTGATTCAATCCTACGGTGACGTAGCAGACACCATCGCAGACGGACTGGGGGGTTCCGTTGATGCATTTGTTTCCCGGATGAACGAGAAGATCGATGCACTGGAGCTTGAAAACACCTCTGCCGACAACCCCATCGGCCTGGATATCAGCAATTATTACAACGAAACCTACAGTACCGCAAACGATATGATGAAACTTACACTGGAGGCGCTGAACTATCCGCTGATTCAGGAGATAATACAAAAGGCGGAGTATCTCGTCCCTGCAACCGATACCGTAGAAGAACATAGGATTGAGAACTCAAACCTACTATTATCCAAACCCGACACCTACCACAGTGACATTTTTACGACACTGGGAGGAAAAACCGGTTCCACCACCGATGCAGGCAAATGCCTGTCCGTGATCGTACAGTCCAACCAAACCGGACACCGCTATGCGTGCGTATACTACGGTGCGCCGAATACCCGCACCATGTATCCGGAAATTATCGGGTTGCTGGAACATGTGATAGAAACCTACGAATAAACTTTCCTAAAGAGAAATAGAAGGGGCTGTGCACATGCGCAACCCCTTCCGCTTTTATCTGGTACAAAATCCGTCCTTATAATAGAACTGTGTAAAGCCCCTGCTGCAGGCCCTTCCGTTTCCACGGTCCTTTGTATCATATTCCAGGACAATCGTCTGCTTATCCAAACAATCCGCATACAGTTCTCTCGGTATTTGTACCATATACATCGGCACGAACCATCCCTCCAAGGAAGCCTCGTAAATTTTTTGCAAGGAAAGCAACTCCGTTTTCCTTCCGTTTACATAAACCGTAACATCCTCTTTCGCAATTTCCGGTGCAAAATCCGATACATAGATATTTTCTTCACCTACTACAGTGTTATATTCCTCTTTTTTGAAATATATCATCGGACGGAACGTAAGAAACAGTGTTTGCATACCACCGTTATTTACACTCACATTTAACGAATACACCTCACCGTTGCCGATTTTCAAATCAATGGTCTCATCCCGATCTGCAATAATATTCCAGCCCCAGCATTCCAAGGAGCTGATTCCGTAGGTGTTATCATCCGCATACATGGCATTATAGCTTCCTGCCGGTACACGAAGGCTATACGTTCCGTTTCGGTCCGACCACGTTCCCATAATAAACGGCGGCTCATCAAATCCATAACGATATAACATCACCACTGCCGGAAAAGGGTTCCCGTCAAAATCCGATATTTGTCCAGAAAACGTATAATATTTACATTCTGTTTCAAAGGTATCTGTCTTTCCTGCGACCTCATAGGTGACTCGCATCATATCCGGCTCACAGTCCGTCTCTTCGCGGAATTTGAAAACTGCCCCATACTCGTCTCTGCGTACGGAAACATCCTCATCGTCCCCGTTCCCGGAAACCGTGACCTCCTTTTCAAACATTACCTCGCCCTTACAAAAGCCCCAAATACGAAAGGACATCGGAAACACCCATTCCTCAGCCTCACAGTAAATCCCCACATGAGACTCCGGCGTAACCAAATCCGGTTGTAAAATCTCGCTCTCCTCCTGGTCATAGTGAAAATACCACACATCTTTTACTCTCATTCCTTCTCCTCCTTAAACAGACCTACTTACTCGTTTCAATTCTTGAATAGTACAGCGTCCCCCCAAGTATCATCGCACCTCCCACAAACACTGGGATTGCCGGCACTTCTCCAAACAAAAAGGCAGCAAATACGGCGGCTACAATCGGTTCACATAGCTTCGACGCCGACACAAAGGCCGGCGAAAAATATTTCAAGCACCAGCTAAATATACTATGACCTAAAATCGTGGAAAAAACAGCAAGTAACGCTCCCACAATCACTGCACTTATCCCATAATCAAAAAGTGCAACCCCTTGTACCAGACAGGTCAATACCAACACAAATGCACAAGCAGAATACACCACATAGGTATAAACTGTGGTAGATACCTTTTCACGAACGACACGACCGATCAGCGTATATACCGCAACCGCTATGGCTGCCAGAAGTGCCAGCATATCCCCAAACAAATGCACTCCACCGAAAGCCGAGTCCGCACATGCAATCACAATACTTCCCGCAAAAGTAATTGCAATAGCTAAAATTGCTTTTCCCTTTATTTTACCTTTCATACAGATGCAAAATCCAAGCGCTACCCAAATCACTTCCGTACAAACGATGGTAGTGGAACTTGCCACGGTTGTATGCTTCAAGGATTCAAACCACAACACAAAGTGAATCGCCAAAAACAATCCGCTGACTGCACTTAAAACAACACTCTTTTTATCTAGTGCAAACAACTCCCGGCGCACTTCTTTTTTCCCAAATACAACGGGAGACAAAAAAATTACGGTCCATAGCAATCGAAATGCTGCCGTCACTGCGGAAGGTGCCGTAGAATATCTTACAAAAATTGCAGACAGGGATATTCCTAAAATTCCCACTACAATCATAATCATTGGATGTTTTTCTATGTATTTCATGATTTTCTCCTCACGTCCAACAAATAACTCGTCGTAGCTCTTATTTCAAAGCTTTCTATTCATGATTAATTAAATATTCCAGTACTTCACTATAACTAAATTCCTCCCGACCAAGCCCGTTTTCTTGCGCAATCGCCATTGCCGCCAAAACTTTCCGGACACAGTTTTCGGTTTCCTCTTTAGGGAAGCTCTCACCGATTTCATTATACTGCGCCTCCATCTCGCTCAGATAATCACTATATATACTCTCACAATCCATGATTACCTTCTCCGGAATCTCTTTATAAACAGAGCGCTCCGTAATCTGTTCCATAAAAGCATCCCCGATTCGCATAAAGGAGACAATCTCCGCATTCTCATTCACTTTCCCGCTGACATAATTCTTTAGCTCCCGGAAAGTTGTAATCTCCGGAAGCCCCATTTGCGCAACCTCGTCATCTGTCGGATCAACCCAATTCTCCTCAGCCATCTCCGGATTCATTTGCGCATAATAATACCGCAGAGTGCATTCCGTCATATAGGTTTCATCGCTATAAGGAAGAGACACAAGCACGTCACCTACATAGACATCTATAAAATCCTCTACTATTTCAATTCCTTCATAATCGCCCAGGCTCACATACTCCGCATAATTCCATTCGGATTTCGCCGAAACTTCCTTCGGTTCCGGCGAAGGACTCTCTCCATCCTTCCGGGCACATCCGGTCAACATACCGACCGATACCAATGTGGCTAATAAAACGGCTCCGACTCTATTACACTTCATGTTCCTACTCTCCTCCGTATAATTCTTTTCCGTCCTATTCTACCATACTTGCTTTTGGAAGTCCATGATAGTATTGGACTAATTATTCGCACGTAATATTATCTCTTGGAGAACTGTCCATGCGTTAAGAAAACGGTCCGGTGGACCGTTTTTAGCGTGGAGCTTCCGCGCTACGCTCGGAAGTGACCACCGCCGTTTCCTGCAAGATAGTATTACTTGCGAATACATCTCTACCTCGAATACGCTTCGCTCCTTCTCGGTCCTTGATGTATTCGTATGAATTGCAAAAAACAAAGAAGTCCGCGAGGATAAACCCTCCGGACTTCTCGTTTTCTTGCAATTCGCAAGTAATACTATCTCTTGGAAAACTGCGGTGCACGACGAGCAGCCTTCAAGCCGTACTTCTTTCTTTC
>JAZUBD010000430.1:0-2359 GCA_045638305.1 Lachnospiraceae bacterium | reverse complement strand
GTCTTACCTTAACTTTGGTACACATTCTCGGTATCGGCTTAACCGGAACCTCCGTAAATCCGGCAAGAAGTATCGGACCGGCAATCGTTGCGGCAATCACCGGCAACTCCGACCCGCTTGCATGTGTTTGGGTATTTATCGTAGGTCCTCTTGTAGGTGCTGCTCTTGCGGCAATCGTTTATAAGTACTTAGAGAGCGAAAAGAACGCATAATTCCGGCGTGAATTTGCACATAAAACAGCAACAAGGTGTCCCAAACGTCATATACTGACGCAAGGGACACCTTGCTTTTTATTCTTCCAAACCTATTTTATCATCGCCGTTCCGTCCGCTTCATACACCTACTCCGGATATACCACCCGATGTTTTTCCGGATATCCCATCTGTTGTTCTTCCGTAAATCTCACATTTCCCGACATTTCATCCATACTCCATCCGGTAATAAACTCCTTATGGCTATAACCATACTCATCCACTCCTGTTACATATATCTCGAAGTAGTCCCCGTCCTCTACCGGATACTCCCGGTCAAAAACGATGTGACCATCCTCCAGAGCAATCTCTTCGATTACCTCGGTTCCGTTCTTCACAACAAGCTTTAAATTCCGGAACTGACCGGCGTTTTTTCCAGACTCCATAATGTTCAGTTCTCCCTCCATTTTTACGGAATCCTTTTTCTTCCCATATCCGAAGGAACTTCTCTCGATGAGTAGCTGCGGAAGACAGTAGTATTGCAACCCTTCCTTCGGCACTTCCTCCCAAGCCTCTGTCTTTGTTATGCCTCCTTCAGTTACACAAACCATACCATCTTCGTAAGATTCCTCAAATATCGGAAACACCGCACTTCCTGTGAATGTCCCTCTTCCGTTATTGATAAGCACAATGCTTTCCCCACGGTAGTTTAATGAAAGTTCCGTCTCCGCACTGTAGCTTTTCGGCACCACCCAAAAGTTCATCTCTACCGTATGATTCTTCGTGTCGATTTCCCCGAAGTCATAGAATATTTCGCTAATCATGGATGCTTCCTTTTTCATCGTCCGCTGCATTTCATTCAATTCATATTGTAATTGACTTGTTTTATCCCCCAGTGCACTTCTCAAATTCCACACATCGTTCTGAAGATTTGTAATTTTTGAACTTAAGGAACTGTACATAACAAACACTGCAATTACCGCAACCACTTTCCATACCGATTCCATGGAAGCCATCGGCACATGGGCTCCGCTTTCCTCTTGCCGAAGTTTGCGGTTGATGGCCGCCTTATAACAAAGATAATACACCAACACTCCCAGTGCCAACGCCGCTAAAATAAGTATCGGCAAAACAATAATGCTTACACTCATATCTTTTCCTCCTATTCCTATATTCGAAAAAATGTCCGAAAGCTGTTGTAATAGCTTCGGGTTACATCAACCAATGCCCCGTCTGACATCACCAACACAAATTTCATGGAAATGGACGGCTTAATCTTTTTTACATGGGCCTTTGCGATAATGGCACAGTTACTGACCCGCAGAAATTTCGTATTATCTAATATCGTACACAACTGATACAACCGGTCATAAGCATAATAACACGCCCCATCGCTTCCGTGTACCAGCACATCATGGCCCAGACTTTCAATATATACAATCTCCTCTATGGCAAGCTTTAACTTCTCGCCCTCCTTTGTCTTTACCGACAGATGTCCGGCAAAACGCCCTTGCTCCGTCAGCACAAACTCCGCTTCGTCGTCAATGACAAAGCCGGCAGCCGTAAGCTTTTGTTCGATTTCCTCGTAATGTTCGTCACTGACATTCAGTCGTATGTTCAACTCCCGCTCCTCCTTCCGGTTTCAATCGAGCTCGTTAAGTTTATCATACACGAAAACTATATTTTCGCAATAGCTTTGGCATACTCTGCATTAATTCTACGCATAAATTACATAACAGAAAAACCTCCCGTATACTTTTTCATCAATGGTAAATACTAGTACCAAGAAGTATACAGGAGGTTTTTTATGCATATTGTAAGCACCGTTCGCCGTTTTAGCTCCGATTTTATCCGTTGTGGACTCACAGGCTGGTGTCTGGAATGTTTCTGGACCGGTCTGGGCTCTTTCAAAGAATGTACCAAAGACAAACGCCTTTTGTGCCGCACTTCGGTCTGGATGTTTCCGATTTACGGTATGGCAGCCTTTATTCCTACCGTCTACAAGCACATCAAATCAAAATCCGCCCTGTTCCGCAGTGCCGTATATGCCTCTGCCATCTTAGGCTGCGAATATACCAGCGGCATTCTTCTGAAACGTCACAATGCCTGCCCTTGGGACTATAGTAAAGCTAAGCTGAATTACAGAGGTGTTATCCGGCTGGATTACG
>JAZUBD010000429.1:0-14771 GCA_045638305.1 Lachnospiraceae bacterium | reverse complement strand
GGAATTACAGGAAGTATGTTAAAGAGTATGGTATCCAGCGGACGGATTTATTTGAGCGGTGCCAGTACGAACTCCAAATCTTATGGTTATAAGCTGACGTTGGTAACCAGAGATGCGTCGCCGGAGTATGTAGTGGATATTTCCAATGCCATGTCGAGGGCGTTCGCGGACGAAATAAATGACTTATTGGGAAATAAGACGCTACAGGTCGTAGATAGTGCAGTGGGGGTATCCTCGTCAAAGACCATAAGTGCCCCGCTTATTATTGCTTTGTTCGGGGCGGTAGCATTTATATTGACTTGTGGGGTGATTTTTATCAAGGAGTTTTTCTCTGCCAGAGTGTACAGTGTAGCACAATGCGAGAACCGGAAGGAATTGGTGCTTGGTATGATTCCATACCATAAATAAAGCATAGGGATAAAGAGAATGAAACAGTTAAAGATTATTTTTGCGGCTTCTTCCGGAGGGCATTTGGAGCAGCTTTTGATGCTAAAGCCTCTGATGGAGAAGTATGACAGTGTGTTTGTGACGGAAAAAACCGAATACAACGTAGGGAAAACGGATGTAAAGACCTATTATCTTTCCCAGATTAACCGGAAGGAACTGTTGTTTTTGCCGAAGTTAATCGGAAACACCTTTCGTTCGTTGCGGATTATTATCAAGGAGCGTCCGAAGGTAATGATAACGACAGGAGTGCTGGCGATTGTGCCGCTGGCACTGCTTATGAAGCTTTTTAGAGGAAAGCTCATTTATCTGGAGTCCTTTGCAAAGGTAACCTCTAAGACCTTAAGCGGAAAGCTTCTGTATCGTTTTGCGGACCAATTCTATGTGCAGTGGGAAGAAATGTTAAAGCTGTACCCGAATGCCATTTACAAAGGAGGGATTTACTGATGATTTTTGTGACGTTAGGTTCCCAGAAGTTTCAGTTTGACCGCCTTTTACAGAAATTGGATGAGTTGGTGGAGCGGGGCGTGATTACGGAGGAGATTACGGCGCAAATCGGTGCAGTACCTACCTTCCGAAGCATTATGAATATGTACGGTTTATGGACCGGGAGCAGTTTGCGGCTACTATGGACCGGTGTGATATCGTGGTGACGCACGGAGGAACGGGTGTCATCATTACTGCGGTAAAGAAAGGGAAGAAGGTCATTGCCGTACCTCGTCTGGCAAAGTATAAGGAGCATGTGGACGACCATCAGTTGCAGCTACTGCACCAGTTTGATGAGTTACAGATTATTTGTGCCTGCTATGAACTGGAGAATTTTGAGGCGGAATATCGTGAAATCCGAAATAAGCAGTTCCGGCCGTATGTGTCCAATACACATGTGATAATTGCGTCGATTGAGGAGTATTTGGAAAGCTTGAAGTAAGGATGAGAAGGATGATAAATAAGAAAGTAATCAGAAAGTATGTGGAATACATCCATACAAAAATTGTGCTTCTGTGGGAACAGAGAGTCTTTCATCATAAAGGGGTTCGTGTAAAGTATATGTTGAAGAAGGAAAAGAATGCGGACACCTTGGTGATTGTCTTCAGCGCATGTACCAGAGCAGGATTAAAAGCACGGTATAACTATGTCAGAACCTTAAACGGGTTACATTGTAACAGGCTCTATATTCTGGATGATTATGCTAAGGACTGTCGGGGCTCTTACTATATCGGCGGGAATTTTAAATTTGATGAAGAGGCTGCTACCAGAACACTGATTCAGAAAATAATGGGAGATTTGAAACCGGCAAAAGTGGTATGTTGCGGTTCCAGTAAGGGAGGCTATGCGGCGCTGAATTTTGGTGTGGAGATACCGAATTCCGTTATGATAGTCGGTGCGCCGCAGTACTTTTTGGTTACCTATCTTGCGGCAGGAAACATAGAGACACTGAATCATATCCTAGGAGAACGCACTGCGGAGAAGGAAGAGGTTGTGGAGTATTACCTGCGGAATAAATTGTTGGAAAATCTGAATATAAAGACCCAGAAGGTGTATTTGCATTATTCGGACAAGGAGCATACCTATGAAGAGCATATTATGCATATGGTAAAGGATATGGAAGAAGCTGGATATTTCATGGAAAAGGATATTGCAAGCTATACAAATCATTCGGATGTGAGTTATCATTTTCCGGATTTCCTTAGAGAATGTGTCAATAGTGTTATAAAAGAATAGAAACAGGTAGAAGAAACAGATTGGAAAGGAGAACAATGTTGCATACTATCAAGAGAAAGGTACAAGCAGATATATGTGAACCGGAACTGAAAAATTTGAAAGCATTGTTTGTCCTTATGATGTTTTTTCTTTTGTCTGCAATTGTAATGCCGCAATATTTTGGGGTTAATATTGGTTACGATATTACATGTGCTCGACTGTCAAATATATTGTTTATTATGTATATGTTGGCGAGCCCGTGGGTGTTTAATCATTTTTTTAAAACAATGCTGCGATGCGAAATTTTTTATCCGATGGTTTGTTATTTGCTTGTTGCAGGATATACAATGGTATTTCGAGTGGATATCAATGCGTTTTTTCTTGTTTTTTTTGAGTTTTTTTTACTCTTTATGATGATATACGGCTGTCGGTATGTAATAGGTTGGAAGCGTGCGGTAAAAGGGGTAATCGGATGTGCCTATTTCCTTTCCATATATGGAATGGTTGAGTTTGCGTATGGTAAATCATTATTTTTGCAATTTTTATCTACGATGTGGACTCCGGTAAGCAATTGTTACCGATCGGGACTTTATCGAGTGATGGGACCGTGCGGACATCCGTTAGGGTACGGATTAGTTCTTCTATTGTTTGTTGCACTGGCATGTATAGATTTGGAGAAGGATGAAATTTACCTGTTTAAAAGACCGGTACTGATTGTCTTGTTAATGTTAAATGTTTTTTTGACGGGTTCTAGATCAACACTTGGAATTGCAGCTGCAGAGATGCTTGTTATTATGCTGATAAGCGGGCGTACAAATATAAAGAAATCTTTATTGATGTTGGTTGCTTTTATTTTTGGATTGGGTATTTTTTTGCTTTTGTTCCACAAAACGGGGATAGGGCGTTATATATTAATGCAGATAACAAGTGTTCTTGATACCGTATTAGGGACAGAAATTTCGGCGTTTTTTGGCGCTGACGTAGAGACTCTTAATAATAGTGAAGCGCATCGAGAGGTATTACCGAAAATCTTTACCTTAGATTGGCTGAATCCTTGGGTTGGAAGAGGCGTAAAACGTGGTTTTTCTGTGGAAATTGATGGCATATTTGTACATTCGGTAGATAATTACTATGTAGTACAATATATAAAATATGCTTACCCGGGCTTGGTTTCGTATGTGTTGTTTATGATTACAACATTAGTTGCGGTAATAAAGGGAATAGTAAAGTATAAGTCGGTGTTGTGTAAGCTTTCTTTGGTTGCAATAATCAGTTACTTTTTCAATTTATGGTGGCTTGATTCACTGCAAACTTTAAAATATGCTTATATAGTGATTGCTATTGTTTGCGCGTATCTTCTTTCTAAAGAGGATGAGCAAAAGAAAATAATGAAGTAAATAGGAGGATGAGAATTGAATAAAAGCGAATTCATTGAGAAACTTGACATGATGGGAATTGAGTGCGTGGTTCTTGATGACAATTTAATCAATCCTAATGAAATTATAATTTTTACAAATAAAAAAAAGTGTTTTCAACAAATGATGAAAGAAAATAACTTGCCTCGAATGGTGCAAGACGGCGAAAGAAAATGTTGCATAAGAGTTATTTCTTATAAAGAAGCAAATATTGCGCAGTGGGAAAAAGAATTGAAAAAAGAAGGGGAAAAAAAAGGCAATATAGTTACAATCGTATCCAGGGAGGATAGTAATGCATTGTTTTTATATTATGCATTTACTTCGGTGCAGATAAGTCACTGGTTGTATTATAATATTCTTCACATTTTGAAGCAACGTATGGGATGCTCTGATAAGGAAGAATTAGCGAAATGGTTGGCGCTTTATATAAAAAAGAAAGGGTACCGCATAATTGTACGTAAAATTGTAGAGTTACCTATGGCGTTGAGAGGAGATTTGACGTTATTGCAGAAATGCACAATAAGAGGATATCAGATTTTATTGAAGGGGATTCGAAAAATAACGGTAAAAGCGTTAATAGCCAAAAGTAGTTTACATAGGATATTTACTCAAAAGAGCTATTTTGAGTATTTGAAAAAGACTTCCGGTGTTGGAGAGTGTTGGAGCGTGATTAATAAGAATGTTTTTTGTTCTAGCGGAAGTATTTTAGTGAGAGATTTGCAAGAAAATCAAGCCTATTTTGTGAAAGGGAATGAGTTGTCGGCATATCGTGGAATCGAGAACGAAATTACAATACAAAGAATATTAAAAAAGGCTTCAGGGAAAGAGTATGGATTATGGTATTTGCCCATGCTGGATTATGACCCCCAATTTCGTTGGATACGATATGAATTTGTGACATGGAAATTATTGGCTCAGTATTTGCAAGAAAAACAACTTTCAAAGAGAGAGATTACACTACTAGGCGAGTGTTTGGTTGGGTTTCTTGATCGTTTGTTGGAATTAGATATCGTACATAATGACTTGCGATGTGAAAATATAATGGTTATAACCAACGGCGACGGAACCGTTAGCGACTTTATGTTGATGGATTTTGGTTGTTCGTCGTTTGAGGGCGGTGTTCCGTGGAATGAGAACACGTTTGAGGGGTGTTATTTAAGTAAAGCAGTGTGCGGAAAGATGAGATATAACGAACATATTGTTGATGATGCGGCGTCGGCGATGTTGATTTATCTGCATGCAGGGGGAACGGAAGATGATGAGGTGGCTGTGATGCTCAGAAATCGAATAGGAAGAATCTATTTTTCTGTAAAATAATGTGTAAGAATAAAAGGTAAGAGGTAACTATGGAGAATCATTCTTCTACTAAGGTTGTAAAAGCTGGAGCTGGATATGTGATCGGAAATTATTTGGTAAAGGGAATCACATTTTTGTCTGCGCCAATTTTTACAAGGTTATTGACAACAGCAGAGTTTGGCGATTTTAATACCTACATTTCGTATGAGGCAATTATATATATTCTTGTGGGATTGGCCCTACATTCGAGTGTAAATAATGCTAAATATAAATATGGGAATAAGCTGAATGAGTATGTGTCGGCAATTACGCTGTTTATTATTCTCAGTGCGCTCTTGTGGCTTGGGGTGGCAAATGCTTTTTTTGATTTTTATAAAGGATGGTTTTGGGATGATCGGCTTGTTGTAAATATGTTAATTGTCCATTGTTTATGCAGTGCGCTTTTACAGGTGTATAACGCATATAACAGTCTAAATTATAGCTATAAGTTATATGTAAAAATATGTTCATTTAATGCAGTTTTTAATTTGGCATTATCGATTGTATTAATGTTAACGTTGTTTGAAAAACAACGTTCTTTGGGGCGAATTATAGGAACTGTTATTCCAATGCTTTTTGTGGGAATTTATATTGTCTATTTCTTTTTTAAAAAGGCAAAACCGGCAATATCTAAAGATTATTGGATTTTTGGACTGAAATATAGTTTGCCTGTTGTACCACACGGAATTTCACAGGTTGTATTATCCAGTTTTGATCGGATTATG
The DNA here is from genome assembly GCA_045638305.1 of Lachnospiraceae bacterium. GTDB lineage: Bacteria > Bacillota > Clostridia > Lachnospirales > Lachnospiraceae > SIG307. The sequence continues at coordinate 9,151 of JAZUBD010000429.1, read as the reverse complement.
ATTAAGTCGTTAATAGGGGCGGCAGAGGCCGGAATATATAGTTTTGCATATACGATTTATACTTTGTTTAGAGTTGTGGCAACTTCATTAGAAAATGTCTGGAAGCCATGGGTATATGAAAGGATGGACACGAAAGACTATGAGGGGATTCGAAAGCAGGGAAGTAGATATGCGTTAGGAATGGCCGTTTTAACTTCATTAGTTATAGTTGTGTCACCTGAATTGACGAAGATATTAGGGGATAGGGAATATTGGGACTCTACAGAGTGCGTTGTTCCAGTGATGATTGGAGGTTTTTTTGCTTTCTTATATACATTACCGTCAGTAATTGAATATTTTTACGGTAAAACAAAATTTATTGCAATAGGGACAATGCTGGCAGCGGGGACAAATGTTTTGTTGAATTATGTGTTTATACCATGTTACGGATACATAGCGGCCGCGTATACAACGTTTGTAACATATGCTTTATATTTTATATTCCATGCGTTTTTTGCCAAAAAAATACATGGAAGCAATTTGCTTGACATAAAGAGATTGTTGCTGATATCATTTGGGGTAATTGTGATTGGCGGGTGTACAATTTTATTGGAAGATAGATGGATTGTTAGATGGATATTAGGATTAATAATTGGTTTGGCAGGTTTGCTTTGGGGAGAGCATATATTCGGAATCAGTAAAATGATTAGAAAGAAGATGGCAAGATAAATGACAGAGGAGAATATGCATGAAACGCGATGAACGGATGGATATTATAAAAGGCATAGCAATTATCCTTATGGTAGTAGGGCATAGCGGAGTCTCTTTTAAAGGGTTTATTTACCTGTTTCATATGGCTGTTTTTTTTATGGTGAGCGGATACTTGTTTTCTTTTCGAAAGATTACATCAGTGAAAGAAGCAAAAAGTTATGTAATAAGAAAGATAAAAGGAATATGGTGGCCATATTTCCTATGGAATGCAATTTATACCATATTAAATAATTTCTTTATTTGGACGAGAGTTTATTCGGATAAGGAATTTGTTGTAGAAAATGTATTAGTGAGTGGTCATGCGATTATGAGTATAAAGGACATGGCGACTAACATTATTAAAGGATTGTTTATGTTGGGGAGGACCGAGATGGGCGGGGCCTTTTGGTTCTTGAGAACGCTTTTTGTTTTATCCATTTTGTTTGGCCTAATTGATTATATGTTGAATAAGATAATACGAAGAGAAAAGATAGTGGATGTCGTACATTTATTGATAGCTCTTGGTTTTATGTGTGCGGGTTACGCGGCTAATCTGTTACATATCAAATCTTTAGTTGTACCGACTATTTTTTCGGTGTATGTCCTTTACTTTTTTGGCTATGCAATTAATAGATACGAAATAATGAAACATGTAAAGAATTGGGTGTCCATACTGATTGGATTGTTTCTTTTGTTGGGATGTAATGGTAGGGTAGAAATTTCGTTGGGAAATAACAGCTATGGAAATCCCCTATATCTTGTGGTGTGTTCTTTGGGGGGATGGTTGCTGATTTATGGGGTGGCGGATGTGATAAACAGGTGTCGCCATAATAGAATCTGGAGAGCTTTGGGTGTTAATAGTTTGCCGATAGTTGTACATCATTTTTGGTGTTTTAAGATAGTAACGTGTATTCAAATTCTGTTGCTGGGGTATTCAAAGAGGTGTTTGGCGGCCTTCCCTTACTTAAATGCAGATGGGCTTTGGTGGGTGGCTTACACTGTAGTTGGATGTGCAGTTCCGTTGCTGTTAGCTATTTCAGTAAAGAAAGGGAAAGAGAAGATTAAAAGTCATGCATAGGATATTCAGTTATGCCAAATCCCATATTTACGAGTTGCATGCTATCCTTGTGGCAACCGTTGCTGTAGTTTTAATGTTTTTGATAAAGAAACAGATAAAGAATTGGATTGCCAGACAAGTTGACAACAGAATAGTACATAAGCCGGAACTTTCCGAGAATAGAAGGATTCTCATTCGTAGAGGAAATATGTTATTGATTGTACTGACCATGCTCCTGTCTTTTGGGTTGTTTTGGGTTGCATCCATTATTTCCCCACTGATAGAATTTTCTTTTCCGACAGCAGTGATGAGCGGTGTGTTTGCCTTATGTGAGTATGCGTTTCTGGACCAGATTACATTTGATATTCGGGATGAGGATGAGTAGATATGAACATGGCGATTGCGTTTTTCGTGGGATGCGTTACCTTTGTGTTAATGATGATAATAAAAATCCCCATTAAGAAAATTATTTTTTCGGTAGTAGAATGTGTGGTTGATGATGAAGACCGGCAGTATGTACTCTACAAACGGTGGAATACGATATTGTTTTTTGTAACATTGTTGGTTGCCGCCGTCTGTTATTGTTACGTTGCGGTTGTGTTGAAAATCGATCATTTTAAATGGTGCTGCTCCGTAAAGGCAGGAGCAATCGCCATTGCATTATATGCAGTATATGAACAGTGGTTTGAAGAGTAGAGGGAAGAGGTGAAGGGATGAGTATTTCAGAGTATTTAGCGGAGTTGGTACGTGCCCAGTTAGATGGAAGAAAGCCGGCAGAATTGCCGCAAGAAATTGCCTTGGAAGACATTTTGGATATTGCACATCGGAATCACATGGACTATCTTTTTTTGGGTGCATTGTTGAAAACGGAAGGAATTCCAGAGGAATATATGGGTGCCATGCGTAGCAGGGTAATGCGTAGTTTGATGCGGACGGTTACTCAGGTAACGGAATTAAAGGAGATGGAGCGTTCCTTTGAGGAGGCCGGGATTAAGAATCAACCGATGAAGGGAGCGCGGATGAAGTTCTTTTATCCGGCACCGGAAATGCGTGAAATGAGTGACATCGATGTGCTGATTGATGGGGCGTGTATGCAAAAGGCGACAGAGATATTGGTTGAAAAAGGATATACTTTATTTCGCTCTGTAAAGCATCATGATATCTATCAAAAGGCTCCGTTTATGGTGGTTGAGGCTCATAAGGTGATGTACGACAAGACGGTAGATGAGGAGCAGTATAAGTATTTTTCAAACTTTTCCAGAGCGGTTTTGAGGGAAGGAATGAAGTATACATACGACTTTAATCCGGAGGATTTTTACGTTTACATGATGGCGCATATGGCAAAGCATTTCTATGCTATGGGCTGTGGAATCCGTAATTTGGTGGATGTGTATGTGTATCGGGAAAAATTCGGCGCTGTTCTGAATGAGGAGTATCTAAAGGCAGAACTGAAGAAGTGCGGTATTTTAGAGTTTACGAAGCATATGGAAAAGCTGGCGGCAATTTGGTTGAAAGGCGAGAAGAGCAGTCCGTTTTACGAGGATTTGTTCCAATACATGATGGACAGCGGAATCTACGGTAAGGATGAGAACGGCATCTGGAATAAGTTTTCCGAAGAAAAGATGAAGGATAAGGATGCTACACCGAGTCAGTTAAAGCGTTGGTATTATTTCCCGCCGGTTTCTTATATGGCGGAGTATTACCCGTGGCTGGAAACGTGTCCGTTTTTGCTTCCGATAGCATGGGGAATTCGCTTCTTTCGCGGATTGTTTATGAAAAAAGGTGAAAAGAAGCGGAAGATGGTACATGAAATCGAAGCAGACAAGGTAAAGACCTATCAGACGATTTATCAGAACATGGGACTTCATTTTAAAAAGTAACAGGGGATGACTAAGGATGAAATGGAAGGATAGTATTTTTGCGAAGGGATACCGTTTCCTGAAATATTGTAAATTCAAACCGCTTTGTTTTAAGGCGCTGTGTTGCTCGGCGTATTATCGGCTCTGTATTTTGCTTTGTAAACCGGCGCGTTTGCACAAGCATTGGGGTGTGCCGGGTGAGGAATCTCCGGAGGAGGAAACAAGGGAAGTATATCGATATGCCTACCGGGTTTCTTATGCGGTGGACCGGATTTGTACCCGGACTACTTGGGAAAGTAAGTGCCTGGTGCGGGCATTATCTGCACAGCGATTATTAAAAAGAAAAGGCATTCAAAGCACCCTTTATCTCGGCTGTAAGATGGATGAGGGGAAGATGGTTGCCCATGCTTGGTTGCGTGTAGGAAAGATGTATGTAACCGGCGGAAACGGCGAAGGGTACGCGGTGGTGGATAAGTATATGAGATGACCGCTACATTGCATAGACGAGATACTTGATAACTAATTTATTAGATGCTATAATATACTGAGATGTTTTAGTTCTTAACGGAGGTTACAATGGAAGAAAAAGTACAAGTGATACCTAAAATTATTCATTATTGTTGGTTTGGGGGAAATCCGATTCCGGAGGATTTGCAAGAATGTATAGATTCGTGGAAACAACTGGAGGGGTATACCCTGATGAGATGGGATGAATCGAATTGTACATTTGATGAAAATGAATATATAAAAAAAGCATACGCTGAGAAGAAGTTCGCGTATATTAGTGACTATTACAGACTTAAAGCATTAGATGAGTATGGTGGTATTTACTTGGATACAGATGCAAAGGTATTTAAATCATTTGATCCTTTATTACATCATGAAGTATTTTTTAATTTTATTTATGACTGTTCGGTTGGCTTAGGTGTCATCGGAGCGCAAAAAGGGAGTAAGTTCATTAAGGCACTATTAGAGATGTACGATAAGACTGTTTTTGGGAAAACAGCGAACGGAAAGGTAATAGAGTATATTGATGGGAAAATAGTGGTAAACGGATTCATCACTAACAATTATTATTGTACATACTATATTTTAAAAAATTATCCGGAGTTTAGGTTAAATAATAAATACCAGGATATGGGGGATTTTGCTATTTATCCTAAGGAGTTGTTTGAAATCGGCACATTATCTAAAAGACATTATGTGATTCACTATAGTGTTGGTGCTTGGAGGGTAAAAAAAGAGCAGAGTGCCACATTGAAGGGAAAGATAAAGCAGACAATACAAGGATTTCCAAAATTATATGAAGTAGTTCAGATTATAGTGCGTAAAATCAGATATAGAAAAGCCAATAAGAGAATTCCGTTTTATCCGTATTCGGTTGCTCAAAAAAAGGGACAACCATTACCGGAGTTATAGAAGAACTTAGTTGTGGCAGATAAAATAACATAGGGTTATAAACATATAAATCGAAAAATAACCCCTAATATATTATACAAGCGGAGGAAATCTACATGGACAAGAACGCAACAATCGTAATGAAGAAGAAACTGAATGTAACCGACCTTGCGGGAGAAAAGGTTATGGTTGATTTTGAAAGCGGCAAGTACTTCCTGATTAAGGGTGTGGGCAATGACATCTGGGATATGCTTCAGGAGGAGACTACGCCGGCAAAGATTATCGAGCAGCTGTTATCGGAGTATGATGTAACGGCAGAGGAGTGCGAGCGTTCCGTAGAGGAGTTCCTTGGAAAGTTAAAGGAGCTTAAGTTTATTGACTAACAAAGGATATGGTTATAACCTATGGGTAAATTAAAAAGTTTATGGAAGGACAGGGGCAATCAGCTTAAATATGCCAAGTGGCTGATGGGCTATACAAAGCCGTATCTGGGACGCATCATTCTCATGATGTGTATTACTTTGGCCAGCGCGGTGGTGTCCTTGTTTATGGTAACCTTGTCAAAGGACATTATCGACAGGGCGACGTTAGGCAATAAGTTTATGTCGCTAGTCGTGGGTTATCTTTTGTTGACCCTGGCGTTGCAGGCGGTGAGCGTGGTGTCTACCTTACTGTCCACGGTGTTGACGGAGAAGTACTCTTTCGGTATACGTAAGCAGGTGTATGAGAAGATTATCAATTCTCACTGGATGGATGTGAAAAAGTACCATACGGGAGATTTGATGACACGACTGACCAGTGATGCGGGTAATATTGCGGACGGTATCATCGGGACGATTCCGAATATCATTATTTTGGGAATTGAGCTGCTCATGGTGTTCTTTACCTTGTTTTTCTATTCGAAGTTGTTGGCTTGTTTTGCACTCCTGGTGGCGCCGGTGGCAGGTATCGTGTCCTGGCTGTTCGGACGGAGACTGAAGAAGCTGCAGGTAAAGGTGCAGGAGTCGGAGGCTTCCTATCGTTCCTTTTTACAGGAGAGTCTGGCAAATCTTTTGGTAGTGAAGGCCTTTGCCAACGAGGACTATTCCGCAAAGCGTTTGACGGAGCTTCGGGATGAACGCTTTACGTGGGTGTTTAAAAGAGCAAAGATGGGTCTGGCAAGTTCCACGACGATTTCCGTGGCATTCCAGCTTGGTTATTTGGTGGCCTTTGCATACGGCGCCATGTTGATTGCGGCAAAGACCATTACATACGGTACCATGTCCGTGTTCCTGACTTTGGTAAACCGGGTGCAGTCTCCGATTTTGGGACTGGCGCATCAGGTGCCGAAGGTGGTTTCTGTATTAGCCTCTGCGGGCCGTGTGATGGAGCTGCAGAATATTCCGTTAGAGAAAAAAGAAGAGATTACGATGCAGACCGAGCATGTGGGCGTGGATATTAAGGAGTTGACCTTTGGTTATACGGATGAGCTCGTGCTGGAGAATGTGTCGTTAAATGTAAAGCCGGGTGAGTTTGTGGCCATTATCGGTGAGTCCGGTATCGGAAAGACCACTCTCATTCGTTTGATTATGTCCTTTATGAGCAATATGCAGGGCGATGTAAGTTTCTATAACGCACAGGGTGAAAGCCTTCGTGCAAATGCAAGTACCCGTAATTTTATTGCCTACGTGCCGCAGGGAAATACATTGTTCAGCGGTACGGTACGGGAGAATATTTTAATGGGTAATCTGCAGGCAACCGAGGAGGAGATTTATGCGGCATTAAAGCTTTCCGCCGGCTACGATTTTGTAATGGATTTGCCGAACGGTCTGGATACGGTCATCGGAGAACGTGGACACGGTATTTCCGAAGGACAGGCTCAGCGTATTGCCATTGCCAGAGCCTTTGTACGTAAGGCACCGCTGTTGATTCTGGATGAGGCAACCTCTTCTTTGGACGAGGCAACAGAGTTGTCCGTATTGGAGGGCTTACAGGCACTGACACCGAAGCCGACCTGTATCATTATTACGCACAGAAAGAGCATTTTGCAGTACTGTGACAGGGAAATCAAGATTGAAAATACAAAGACGATAGAGTTGTAAAATGACAGCCGTTGCGGAAAATGCAGCGGCTGTTTGTAATTTTTTTATTTTTTTGAAACCTTTTCCTCTATTCGGGTGTATTATAGGTGAAGACCAATCGGGATGAGGGAGAGAAGAAAAATAAGGAGGATAAAAAGATGGGTTTGTTTGAAAATGACGAGGAGTACAAAAAAGACTTGGAGAGAAGAAAGGCAAGAAAGGCCGACATGATGGGCAGTTGGGTTATGGTACTGTTCCGGTTACAGATAGTCGCAATTGTGGGAAGCGTTATGTCCAGTGACTTATTTGAGAATGTACCGCTGATTTACTATCTGGGGACTTTGATGAATTTCGGTATTTTGATTGCTAATAGTGTTATTCTGATCCGGTTGAAAGAGGTAGAAGACTGGTTCGGAAAGGCAGGTATCTGTTATCTGGTTTCCGGATGTTCCGGTATTGTGATTGTGCTTCTTACGTTGGCCGGCGCAGGGGGGCTGGGGGTAATCTTAACCATTGCGATGGCAATTGTGGAATTGGTGGGAAATTATGATGAATGTACCGGGTATGAGGTATCTCTTCAGGATATCGATAAAAACTTATCGGAGCAATGGAATCTGCAGTGGAAGCTGGAGCTGGTTTGTATCTTATCCACGCTGGGAGTAACGATTCTTTCCTTTATCGGAGCGGTGCTCTTGTCCATGGGTGTTCTTATTCTTTGTATTCTCTTGCTTCTGGCTGTGGCAATTGCGAACTTGGTAATCGGAATCCGACGATTGGTTTATTTGCATCGTACGGCGGTTTGTTTTCAGAATTATGTACCGGATGAGGTTGTGGAATAAATACATATGTTGGAAAGGAAAAGGGACGAGGCCTTCTGTAAATGAAGCTTCGTTCCTTTTGTGCTGTCTCCTCTTCTTGCATTACGGGGAGGGAGTGTGTTATACTAGGAAGCGGAAAACGGAAAGGAGGAAAGGCCTGTGGATAAACAGTTAAAGAAACGTAGCATTGCGTGGATAAAAAGTGCGGCAGCGGTTGTGTTCTGGATTTTGGTCTGGCAGTTTATTGTCATGATGTTAGATAAAAAAAGCGGAAATGCCATGGGCGGAAGCCTTTTGGTGGCGTCTCCTTTCGAAACGGTGAAAACGTTGTTTTCTCTGGTGCAAACCGCGGAGTTCTGGTGGGCGGTAGGACATTCCTTTGCAAAGATTGCGTCCGGATTTTTCTTGGCACTTTTGGCGGGAGTCCTTTGCGCGGTGCTTGCCTCTGCCTTCGGCGTGGTACGCGCGTTGCTGAATCCGGTGTTGCGTCTGATTAAGGCGGTGCCGGTGGCCTCCTTTATTATTTTGGCATTGTTCTGGTTGTCATCCTCAAAGAATCTTTCCGTGCTGATTTCCTTTTTGATGGTGCTTCCGGTGATTTATACCAATGTGTTACAGGGAATTGAAGCGACAGACAGGGAGCTTCTTGAGATGGCGTCCGTGTTCCGGGTATCCGTGGCAAAGCGGATTCGATATATTTATATTCCGGCGGTGATGCCGTACTTTGTGTCGGCTTGTTCCGTGGGGCTTGGATTTTGTTTTAAATCCGGTATTGCGGCAGAGATTATCGGTCTTCCGGCCAATTCCATCGGGGAGCGGTTGTACGAGGCAAAGCTGTATCTTTTGACGGAGGAGTTGTTTGCCTGGACTGCAGTAATTGTTTTGGTCAGTGTGGTGTTTGAAAAAGCGGTAATGCTTTTGGTGAAGGGTTTGGCAAAGGTGCTGGCGGGGAGCGTGAAAGTAGTCGATGCGAGTATGAAAGATGACGAGGCATGGAAAGAGGCCGGCGAAACGAGAACGGAGAATGAGATAGAGACAACCGGGGGGCCGGAGCTTATTGTGGAGGAGCGGCCGTTACATTCGGAACTATCCGGAGAGAAGAAAGAGACCCGAAACGGGTTAGGTGAAACGGTGCCGGTGAATGCTGTGCAGGACGGTTTTGGATTATTTGATGTGACAAAGCGTTTTGAGGATAAAAGGATAGTGGCGGACTTTTCATTATCGGTGGCG
>JAZUBD010000428.1:0-3115 GCA_045638305.1 Lachnospiraceae bacterium | reverse complement strand
GCTTGGCCGCCGACTTATGCTGGCTGGGGTGGTAGTGGGGATTTTGATTGCCGCGGTATACATATTGATTACGGAAAAGAGCAGACGCTCCTTGAGTTTTATCGTGAGTATGCTGATTCTTCCGGCGGTAGTAGCTCTTGTCATTACCTTGGTAGGCAGTAATGTGGCACGTGCATTTTCCATTGCGGGTGTGTTCGCTCTTGTGAAATTCCGCAGTGTGCCGGGTGAGTCCAAGGACATCTCTCTGGTATTTATGGCAATGGCAGCAGGTCTTGCCTGCGGTCTCGGATACATAACTCTGGCTTTTTGCGTGTTGTTTGTATTGGGGATTATCGTGGTGTTGTGCTTTAAGGTGGTGGCAATTTGCTTTAAGGATACCACAAAACAGCTTCGTATCATGATTCCGGAGGATATGAATTATGCGGGAGCTTTCGATGATTTGTTTACGGAGTATACAAAGGGGGCCAGACTGGAAAAGGTAAAGACCTCCAATATGGGCACCTTATATGAGCTGACCTATTCGGTACAGATGAAGCCGGATGCCAATGAGAAGAAGTTTATGGACGAGCTTCGTTGCAGAAACGGCAACTTAAGAATTATATTAGCGGTAAAGGAAGCAAACGGAGAAAAGTTATAAGATTTTAAATTTTTTTGAATATTTCACGACGAAACTTGCAAGAGCAGGAAAAATGCGCTATACTGTCGGTAAAGAGTTTTTCACTCGCATTAGGGAAAGGAGGATTCTTATGCCGGAGTTTGTATGGTTGATTATTCTTGCTCTTTGTCTTGTGGTTGAGATTGCGACCTTGGGACTGGTTACCATCTGGTTTGCGGGCGGAGCCCTTGTGACGTTCTTTGTGGCGATGGTAACGGATAATCTGCTGATTCAGGTCATTGTCTTTTTGGTGGTATCGTTGGTGCTACTGTTCTTTACGAGACCGATTGCAAAGAAGTTTTACAACGCAAAACGTACAAAGACGAATGTGGACAGCGTAATCGGGGAACAGTGTAAGGTAACGGAGACCATTGACAATTTTAACGGAACGGGTATCGTTTTGTTAAACGGATTGGAATGGACGGCGCGGAGTAAAGACGAAACGGTGATTGAGGCCGGAGCCCGTGTGAAAGTATGTGCGGTAGACGGTGTCAAGGTAATCGTGCAAAAAGTAACAGAATAAAACAAAGGGTGCCCCAAGGTGGGCAAAAAGGAGGAACTATGGAACCGGGAACTGTTTTTGCAATTATTGCATTGGTTGTAGTTTTATTGATTATTATTGCGTCTTGCGTGAAGATTGTACCGCAGGCACAAGCGTTTGTTGTTGAGCGTCTCGGCGGATACCAGGGAACTTGGTCGGTTGGTATTCACATGAAGTGGCCGTTGATTGACCGTATTGCCAAGAGAGTAATGTTAAAAGAGCAGGTAGTTGACTTTGCACCGCAGCCGGTTATCACCAAGGATAACGTTACGATGCGTATCGATACCGTTGTATTCTATCAGATTACCGACCCGAAGTTATATGCGTACGGTGTAGAAAATCCGATTATGGCAATCGAGAACCTGACCGCTACCACCCTTCGTAATATCATCGGTGATTTGGAACTGGATGAAACCCTCACCTCCCGTGAGATTATCAACTCCAAGATGAGATCTTCTCTTGACGTGGCAACCGACCCGTGGGGTATTAAGGTAAACCGTGTTGAGTTAAAGAACATTATTCCGCCGGCTGCAATTCAGGATTCTATGGAGAAGCAGATGAAGGCAGAGCGTGAACGCCGTGAAGCAATCCTTATCGCAGAGGGTGAGAAGAAGTCCACCATTCTTGTAGCGGAAGGTAAGAAGGAATCCGCAATCTTAGAGGCAGAGGCAGAGAAGGCAGCTGCAATCCTTCGTGCGGAGGCAAAGAAGGAATCTATGATTCGTGAGGCAGAAGGTCAGGCAGAGGCAATTCTTCGTGTACAGCAGGCGAATGCCGACGGTATTCGTTACTTAAACGAGGCTGCACCGACCGGCCAGGTAATTCAGTTAAAGAGCCTGGAGGCATTTGCAAAGGCTGCGGATGGTAAGGCAACCAAGATTATCATTCCGTCCGAGATTCAGGGAATGGCAGGCATGGTAAAGGCACTGACCGAGGTTGGGGCTAAGGATGCACAGTAATGTAACTACAGGACTAAAGGGGCGCTTCGCGCCCCTTTTCATTTTGCGCGGCTTCCCATTCTTATAAGCAGAGGTACGTTTACCTAATTCTGTCGAGGACCTATATAGTATCTCCTTTTTGCATGTCGCAACGCTTCGTCAAACTTCCTTCAAGAACGGCTAAGCTTTTCGGTGGCGTCCTCAAGCCTAAGCCGTTCTAGAAGGTGATTTCGACTGCGCTAAAGACGCGACCCATCGGGAAGGCAAAAATCCGATACTATATAGGCCCTCGGCAGAATAACTCTAAATCACCTTCTGCTTATAAGAATCCGCCACGCCCGAGCCGCCGCGCAGAGTAGTGCGGTAAATACTGTAGTTTATAAAAAGAAAAAAGAGATTTGAAATTGTGTTACTTGTGTAAATGAGGTATAATGGGAAGAAAATTGAAGTTGGAGGTCAAAATATGCGAGTGGGTATTATTTGTGCAGGAGATAGAGAAGTAGCTCCTTTTTTATCGATAATAAGTGAATGCAAAACAACTGAAAAAGCAATGCTGAAATTCTACGAGGGAATAATAAGTAATGTAGAAGTTGTTGTTTTATTTTCAGGAGTATGTAAAGTAAATGCCGCTATCGCAACACAAATACTAATAGATACATACCATGCGAATACCATTGTCAATGCAGGTGTAGCAGGTGGAATGAATGAAAATCTTGAAATTTTTGATACAGTAATTTCCACAGAAGTTGCATATCATGATGTTGCCCCAAATATATTAACAGAATTTCACCCGTGGTTAGAAACAGTTTTTTTTAAGGCAGACCAAGGATTATTGAGTGTGGCAAAAAAGGCAGTTGATAAACTTGAACAGAACTATAAAGTTTTTTGGGGGCGAATGGTAACAGGTGAAGCATTTATAGCAGATGAAGGACGCGAAAAGATTAATGAGCAATTTGAACCATTAACTGTGGATATGGAAAC
>JAZUBD010000427.1:0-2250 GCA_045638305.1 Lachnospiraceae bacterium | reverse complement strand
CATAAGGTCCTTTACCTGCTGTGCGTTTTCATCATCCTCGGAAACATTAAGACTTCCGCCCATCTCCTCCATACGCTCCGCAAAATACTCTTCCTTACTCTTTCCGCACGCCGTCAGACCAAATGCCATAGCAAGAATCATTACCGACAGTACTACCTTTTTCCCTTTTCGCATTTTCGTTCTCCTCTCATCCCTCGTAGCTTACATACACTCATAGGTTTTCTCAAATATTTTTCCCATAATAATATAGACATCTTTCGGGTCGTCCGAACGTATCGCCACATAATCTCCCGGTCTGCCGTACATGTAGTTTTCTTCGTCCCACATTGTATAAATTTTTAATGCTCTCGTCAATTGCTTTGCATAAATCGGCGTTCCCGCCTTTGCGATACAGCCTCTTGCCTTCGGAATCAATTTCTGCGTTTCCGCCTCATCCGCAACAATTACCGTCGGCTCATATTCCGCACAAATTTCCGGGGTAAGCTCCGATAGTTCATAGGATGCTTCAAACTTCGCCTTCCGAATCGGATACACCTCTCCGAACACACCGATCATCAGATAAATTTCCGGTCCGGCCGTCACATTCAAATCCGCCTCCAAGGTACGTACACAAAGCTCCGTCCCCTCCGGGTACAAATCCAAAGACGGGATATACCCAAACACCAACGGACTCTTTTGATACAGAGACAGACCTGCGGTATCAATCGGCGCATCCTTGGCGTAAATCACATCGTAACTGTTATAATAGTCTACAATCCGGCCCGTCATATACTCCCGCAGATTCTCCTCCCTCACCTCCGCAATACTGTCATTCGGAATATAACCTCCTGCCTTTTGCATATGTCCTCCACCGGAGCCGATACCGGAAATCACATACTCCAGCAATTCTACCGCCCGCACAGAGGTCACACAACTACGCACCGACAGCTTCAGTCCCGAAGGCATTTTGGTGAATACCACACAGGTATCCACTCCGTCCACCTGCAACAGTAAATCACTGATAAACCCGAGAATATTCGGGTCGCACGGTTTTGCCTGCACCACAGCAAACCGGTATTCCTCCCGGTAACGGTAATGCTTTAAGGCGTCTCCCGCAATCTGCATCTCCTCCAAAGAAAGATTGGAGTTCTTTAACAGCATAAATACACTGCCGTCATACTTTGTAAAATCCCGCAAATCCTTATCCGCCGGATGATTTAACTCACCGAAGGCATTGGTATCCGAATACAGTCCGTAGTACAACGCGGTTGCCATGTCCGTATTCTCATTTATCGCAACGCCTTCCTCCTCCAGCATCTCTGCCACGACAGAAGCACAACTGCCGTAGCTGCTGCGCACTTCCATCAGATCCGATACGGTTTTGTTGCACAAATGATGGTCGATAACCGCCACCTTCTTTGCCGGAAACCTTGTCACGTTTCCTTCTCCGTATACACAATCCACTGTCACCAAAAGCTCTGCCTCCGGCAACTCTGTTACATATTCTAACGGAATCTCCAAATGCTCTACCATAATTACAAGATTCGGCTTTGTGATTTTGTTCCTTCCGCCGTAAACCAGCCGGACCTCTTTCCCTTGCGCCTTCAAATAAGTGTAAACCGCAAAACCGGATGAAATCGCATCCGCATCCGGAAAATCATGACACTGTACCACAATGGACGAATAGTCCAATAATTCTCTTAATCTCATCTGTTCTCCCCCTACCGCACCATCCGATACGGATTCTGTCTGCTGCCGTCGCCTTCCCAATGTGCTTCCTCCGGCGAAATACAAATTGCCGGACGTACACCAAAACCTGATGCTGCCGCATATTTCGTTGCAAAGGTATCTTCCGCCAGCGAAATATTTACATAATAAATATCGCAGGCTCTTCCTTCCGCTGCCGATGCCGTCGCCCAGATATAATCCGTCGCTCCGGAATCCTTATACCCCCGGTACCAGGTGGTCTCGTCCGCCGCTATGGCTGCATCCGTCGGAGTAGTGGACGGATTCAGTGCTCCCACCAGCGCATAGTCTTTCACCTGCTCCTTCGTAAGCAGAAACACGCCTTCTTCCGACTGTTCCACCAGCGCCGCTTCTTCCTTCGTAAAATCCGTCAAGAAACCGGTCTCCGTACTATAGGCATTTCCGTTCTCATCCGTTCCCTTGTTCTGCGGTGTCTTTCCCGGATAAGAAACTATCCCGTTTGCATTTAACCACGCCCTCAAGTCCGAGGTCTCCCAGTCGTTACTGCCGCGAAACTCCCGTATC
>JAZUBD010000426.1:0-1231 GCA_045638305.1 Lachnospiraceae bacterium | reverse complement strand
GGCCCACAGAACGACATGGCTCCGATCCGACTTTGCGAATAATTCTAGTTCTAATTGTTCCGCCACCGTAGCCGTCCCAACCGGACGAGACGGTATATCCCGCTCCGCCACAAATAAATCCGGCATAGTCAGTCCTCGTTTTTCGGCAGCAGCCTGCAATTCAATCCGGACAGTCTCATAGGCCAGCTCCGGCAAATTGTTTTCCTTACTCAGATGTGCAAGTATAACATGCTTAAGGCCCGGATGCAATACCTCGCACAATAATTTTGCGGCCGTATCGTTGGATAAATGACCGCGTTCTCCCAAAATACGCTGTTTTAAATAATAAGGGTAGGACCCCACCATTAACATATTGACATCGTGATTGGATTCTAAGTACAAAATCTCCGAATCCGCAATTGCTTCCAGTATACGTCCGTCATACATACCCAGGTCCGTCACCATGGAGGCTTTCTTTCCTTCCGCTTCAAAGGTATAACACACCGGATTGGCCGCATCATGGGAAACGGAATGGGCCTTTGCCACCAGTCCGTCAAACCAAAGGCTCTCTCCCGGTTTCACCTCATGAAGAAGTTCTTCCGGAATCCGTCCGATATTGGTCCGCCCCTTTAACATGCCGCAAAGAGTCTCTGCCGTACCGTACAGCGGTATGCCGTACCGTCTTGCCAAAACACCGATTCCCTGAATATGGTCGGAATGTTCATGGGTAATCAAAATCCCTTTTAGATCACCGGCAGAGGTCCCGATAGAATCCAGCGCCTGCTCGATTCTCTTCCCGCTGATGCCCGCATCTACCAGCAGATGCGTCCCACCGTGTCCTACATAAACGCAATTTCCGCTGCTTCCGCTGGCAATTGCACATAATCTCACAACAAAACCTTCTTTCTAATCTTATCTGTCCGGTATTATGACTTCCAGCCCAGCTCAATCACATCGCTGTCCTTAATGGCCTGCATAAATGTAGTGGCAACCCCATTCACCTTTACCACCGGTTGACGGCCTCTGGCATCCGCCAGATTAAAGGATACCACATCCAGTACATCTACCAACAGATAAGAGCTTTTTCCTTTTAATACTTTTGCCTGACCGTTAACGATAACAACAATCTCCGAAGCCCCCAAAACCGGCGCTGTTCCGATTCCCGGTTGTGTTACGTCCGCCTGCTTCTGTCCCACATCGGCGTTACTACTGTCGGACGACTCCGTCCCAGCCTGCGTATTTCCCGCTTCGG
>JAZUBD010000425.1:0-5847 GCA_045638305.1 Lachnospiraceae bacterium | reverse complement strand
TCGCCGCCTTCCGTATGCTTTTGGTGGGCACGACCGGCAACCAAAGAGATAATAGCATCGGTCAGTGGTGAGCCGGTGAGAACGCCGCGATGCGTACGTTCCTGTAAATGGGTCAAAATAAGTCGTTGCCAATTGCGGTCCAGGCCGCTTCCCTCGCAGTCAAGCCGGCAGGTAATACCGCTTCCCGGTTCCCCGGGTTCCAAAATCAGATGTACTTCCGCGTAATGACGAAGGGGCTCAAAATGTCCCACGTCCTCTACGGTATTTGTGATGGTTTCTTTATAGACAATGTTGCCGACGCCGAAATCAACGTTGATTCCGAACCGCTCCGCAATCACAGTTTTCAAAATCTCAATTTGTACCGCTCCCATGACCTGAATATGAATTTCTTTTAAAAATTCATTCCAAACCACGTGAAGCTTCGGGTCTTCCTCCTCTAGGAGACGTAACTTCGGTATGGCAAGTAGCGGGTCGGTTCCGTCTAAAATAAGAAGTTTGTACGTCATTACCGGCTCAAGCAGTGGAATGTTGGAAGGGATATCGTTACCGAGGGATTGGCCCGCAAAGGTAGACTCTAAGCCGGTAACCGCACAAATTTCTCCGGCGGTCGCCTCATTTGCGGAGGTAAATTTATCGCCGGAATAAAGCCGGATTTGATTGATTTTTTCGGCGTCTGTAACCGACATTCGGGAGGAGAGTGTACCGCCGGTGATTTTTAAATGGGTCAAACGGCTTCCTTGTATATCCCGTGTGATTTTATACACCTTTGCACCGAATTTAGCGGGATAGTCGGTCGGTTTCATATAAGTATTCAGCCCCTGAATCAGCTCGGTGATGCCGTTCATACGAAGGGCAGAACCGAAATAGCACGGGAACAGTTTACGCTCTGCAATGACTGTTGCGATATCCTCGACAGTCAATTCTTCGCCGGCCAGGTGCTTTTCCAAAAGATGCTCATCCGTTAAAGCAACGGCTTCCGTATCCATGGCGGTAGGGAAGGAAAAGTCCACAACGGCGTCGGAAAGCATGGTGCGCAACTGGTTTAAGAGGAGCTGACGGTTGGTGCCCTGTTGGTCCATTTTGTTGACAAACAGGAAGGTGGGGATACGATAATGCTTTAACAGATGCCAAAGTGTTTTTGTATGTCCCTGCACGCCGTCCGCTCCGCTGATGACGAGAACGGCATAGTCCAGTACCTGAAGGGTACGTTCCATTTCCGCAGAAAAGTCTACGTGGCCCGGGGTGTCAAGAAGAGTAACGGAATAATTATCCAGAGAAAGTCTTGCCTGCTTTGAGAATATAGTAATTCCGCGTGCCCGTTCCATGGCATTGGTATCAAGAAATGCGTTTTTTGTATCCACACGTCCCAGAGTCCGGATGGTACCGGTAGAGTAGAGCAACGCCTCCGATAATGTTGTTTTTCCGGCATCTACATGTGCCAGCATACCGATAACGACATGATTCATAAAATTCTCCTATTCCGAATGCGGGTTACATGCACGATGTCTTTTTTGGATACGATAGTTACAATAGATAAGAAATAGGCAGGCACCTATAATTCCGACGGAGTCCACTAATACATCGATAGGGGTGCCGCAACGTCCCGGAACAAAGCTCTGGTGAAACTCATCTGCCGCAGCGCAAAGGATGCTTAGGGAAAATGCCGGGAGTATGAGCTTATACAGATACTGCTTTCCGGTAATATCTACCCCTTTATAAGGAAGCCAAATCCGTAGCGGAAGATAAAAGCTGAGAGTTAGTAAAAAGAACTCGGTGATATGAGCTAGTTTTCTGACTACAAGCTGGATGGATTCCGCACGTGAGATAAGTTCTCCCTCAGAGAAGTCGGAGGAGCAAATCCGGTCAAACAGCTTGATAATCGCGTAGCTTACTTTATAGCTTAGAGAACCGGAAGAAGGGCCGTCCTGGGCGGAGAATCTGAAAATCAGAAGCAACATCAGAACAGCAGGTAAAAAGGACAACCATCGGAGTAATTTCTTCATAAAACCTCACAAGAAAGAGTGCTCCGGTGGGCATGCATTCAAGGCAAGGATCGAAGCACTCTTTAAATTCATAATGTAAAATGGTCGGAACTATTTGAAAACAGCCCGTAAGTAATTGTAAAAACCGGGACGAATTGCGGTGGCATTATGCTCTGCTCCCGGAATTTCAAACCAGGTGTGCTCCACGTTGTTGGCTTCCAGAATTTTATGATAGCCTAACGGGAACTGGCCTACGGTGCCGTCATTGCTTCCGCAGCAAACCATAACCAGCTTTGCGGCATATTCTTTGCCGGCAAAGGTCATCTCATGCTCCTGCATCTGGCCCGGATGGGTCATAGCCCAGGCCTGAGCAGGGGTAGCCCCCGGAGCCGGTGCAATGGCACCGATGTAGTTAAATAAATCCGGTCTGGTAAAGCCGATGAATAAGGTTTCGCGTCCGCCCATGGAAAAACCGCCGATGGCGCGATGTTCACGGTCGGTATAGGCAGAGTACTTGCCTTCGATAAACGGTATTAAATCCGTAACCAGGTCATTGATAAAATTATCATATGGTTTCGTAGCTTCTACCGTAAAAGCCGGTTGCTGATTCGGATCGGAGGTGGCATACATATGCGGAAGTACCACTATCATCTCCTCCGCCAGGCCGTCTGCGGTAAGATTTCCGAGTAATTCTAAAAGCTTACGGTCGTTGTCGCGGAGGTGAACGTATTCGTCACCGAAAATACCGTGCAACAGGTAAAGTACCGGATACTTTTTGGAAGAATCATAATTCGGAGGAAGTATAACATTGGCGCCTCTGTCCAATCCGGTAGTGGTTGAAAAGTAGGTTTCGTGTACTACTTCCGGATAAGTAACATCGTCTCTCTTTTCGTAAGAGGAAAGAGGACATTCGAATTCAACTGTAATTCCGTTCATTGTCATAAGAAAGACCTCCTTTGCGTTCGATAAAACGAAATATCTTTATGTAAGAGATGTTTATTTACCAAATAGTATATCATATTTTGTGATAAATGGCAAATATTTTGAAAGAAAAGCGGAATCCTGCCGGAAAGAATTTTACATAAGAAAATTAATATTTTTCTTGCATCATATTCGGTTTCGTGGTATTATATCATTGGATATTTATTGAAAGGAAGCGTAAATATGTTAGCAGAAGCAATGGTGGAGCTTGGAAAGAAGCGTTCCACAATCAGAGAAATTTTTGAATACGGCAACCAGCGTGCTAAAATCGTAGGAAGAGAAAACATTTTTGATTTCAGTATCGGTAATCCGAATGTGCCGGCTCCGGAGACGGTAACGAAGACGTTATTGGATATTATTCAGTCCGAGAATCCGGCGGTATTGCACGGTTATACCAGTGCACAGGGTGCGGATTTTGTTCGTGAGTCTATCTCCGCATCCATTAACCGCAGATTCGGTACAAATTTTACAAAGGATAATTTATATATGACAGTAGGTGCGGCTGCGGCAATCAGCATTGTGTTTAAGGCACTTACCGTACCGGGAGACGAGTTTATCGTTTTCGCTCCGTTCTTCCCGGAGTACGCATGTTTCATTGAGAAGGGCGCCGGCGCGAAGTGTGTCATTGTACCGGCAGATACCGAGAGTTTCCAGATTAATTTCGAGGAATTCGAAAAGCGTATTAACGAGAAGACCAAGGGTGTTATTATCAATTCCCCGAACAATCCGTCCGGTGCGGTGTACTCCGAAGAGACAATCAAGCGTCTGACTGCGCTCCTTGCGGAAAAGGAGAAGGAGTACGGACATGCCATTTACTTGATTTCCGATGAGCCGTATCGTGAGATTGCTTACGACGGAGTGGAGATTCCGTATGTGACCAAGTATTATAACAATACCTTTGTATGTTATTCCTACAGTAAATCTCTTTCCCTGCCGGGTGAGCGTATCGGCTATATCGTGGTACCGTGCGAGATGGAGGATTGGCAGGATGCATATGCAGCGGTTTGCGGTGCAGGCAGAATCTTAGGTTATGTAAATGCACCGAGTATGTTCCAGCGTGTGGCGGCAAAGTGTGCGGAAGAGACCGCGGATATCTCCATTTATCAGAAGAATCGTGATTTGTTATACGAGGGCATGACTTCTTTCGGATACAATGTAGTAAAGCCACAGGGTGCGTTCTATTTGTTCCCGCAGGCATTGGAGGCAGATGAAAGAGCATTCTGTGAACGTGCCAAGAAGTACGATTTGCTTCTGGTTCCGGGAACGGATTTCGGATGTCCGGGATTTTTACGTATTTCCTACTGCGTAAAGACCGAGCAGGTGGAGCGTGCGCTTCCGTTGTTTGAGAAGCTGGCGAAGGAGTACGGGAAATAAGGTCTCGTAACCGTCAAAGGGAATAATCGGAGGAGGGCCGAACGTTATGAATGAGATGACGTCACTGGAGCGTTTGGTAGAAGTAATTACCAGGCCGAAGGTATATATTCAGACCCACAATTATCCGGATCAGGACGCCTTGGCAAGTGCCTACGGACTGCAGGAATTATTGCGTTACAAGGGAATCGAGTCTGTGATTTGTTACCAGGGAGAAATCGATAAAGCCAATACGGTGACCATGACCGAAGAATTGGGACTTGAACTGTATGATGTGGATGATTTGCCGATAACGTCGGAAGATGAGATTGTCTTGGTGGACGGACAGAAAGGAAATGTCAATCTGGAAGACCTGATAGGAAACGAGATTGCATGCATCGACCATCATCCGCAGCAGGAGGTGGACGGCTATCGCTTTTATGATATCCGAAAGGTCGGGGCGTGTGCTACGATTATCGCCGAGTATTTTAGCGAAAACGGAATTCCTGTCAGTGAAAAGATTGCGACGGCATTGGTTTACGGAATCAAGATGGATACGGCCAATCTAATGCGCCAGACCACGGATGCGGATGTGGATATGTTTTGTGCCATGTATAAGAAGGCGAATCTTGAACTGATCCGGAAGTTCGAGAGTCATTCCCTGATTTTGACCGATTTGGATGCGTACAGAGAGGCATTAAAAGATTTAAAGGTATACGGACATAATGTGGGCATGGCAAATGTAGGCGCGGATTGTTCCGAGGCCATGATGGGGACGTTATCGGACTTTATTATGTCGTTGGATGAAGTAGATTTTTCCGTGGTATTTTCTTATCGGGCCGGTGGATTGAAGTTATCGGTACGAAGTGAATTGCAGTCTGTCGATGCCGGAAAAATTGTAAAACAGGCACTTTCCGGATATGCGGGAGGAGGCGGAGGACATGCCGGTATGGCCGGCGGTTTTGTGGCCAACCTGTCCGAGACCCAGGCGGGTGAAGCGGAATATGTGATAAAAGAACGTATTATAGAGTTAGTGGCGGAGTGTATGAAAAGTAAATAGCGGGAGTTTCCCGTCGGAAGGAGAATAGAAATGGATTTAGTAACAGTAAGAGAGTTATATCGTAACAGAGAGCAGTATTTAGGCAAAAAGGTAACCGTAGGCGGTTGGGTAAGAAGTGTCAGAGATTCCAAGGCGTTCGGATTTATCGTATTAAATGACGGTACGTTTTTCGAGACTCTGCAGGTGGTGTATCATGATACCATGGACAACTTTGCGGAGGTTTCCAAGCTGAATGTAGGTTCCGCAATCATTGTGACCGGTGAGCTTGTAGCAACTCCGGATGCAAAGCAGCCGTTTGAGATTCAGGCAGAAGAGGTATTTGTAGAGGGTACGTCCACCCCGGATTATCCGCTGCAGAAGAAGCGTCATACCTTAGAGTTTTTACGTACCATGACCCATCTGCGTCCGCGTACCAATACGTTCCAGGCAGTATTCCGCGTGCGTTCCTTAATCGCGTACGCGATTCATAAGTTC
>JAZUBD010000424.1:0-2889 GCA_045638305.1 Lachnospiraceae bacterium | reverse complement strand
GCTTCATCGGCTCGCCCTTTCTTCCGTACAGCATATCATTCTCACCGGAAGTAATAATCACAAGACCGTCGGTAGTTTCCACAAGCATCTTATAAATCTCTTCCAAACTTTTTCCCTTATAAACTTCGGAAGAGGTGCATTCCTTCGACACCACGTTGATGGCACAATGCTGATGGAGGTAGCTGTCGTGTCTGCAATCAATGGTCACATACGGCTTCTGATGCTTCACGCAAAGCTCTGCCACAGCCTGGGTTGCCTCGATAAAGAACGGGTCGATTGCCGCCACCTTACAGCCCATGACATCCGCTTCCTTCGGCATACTCCAACGTCTCTTGGCTCCCGGCTCATAAAGAGACTGGAACACGCCCATGGGAGAACGAACCAAGCCGGCAATTACCACATAATCCATCAGTCCCTCGTACTCCGGGTCAAAATACAGAGAGGACAAATCCACTGGCTTGTCCTTATAAAATTCCACAAGAAGCGGTGCCACCTCGGTTCCGATGTGGGTACCGTCAAGCTTTACGCTTACCCCAAGGGATGCCAATACCGTAGCCGCCGTTCCGGTCTCTCCTCCCGGAAGAAAGTACTTCGCACGAAGCTCCGAATACTCATCCGGCTTCAAAAAATCTCCCTTTAACAAAAAGGAGTGGGTTCCCAATACCTGTCCGTGCATGTACACATCATAACTCATAAAAGTCCCTCCTGATAATATAATATCATTCACAGAAACCAACTACTTAGTTTCCGTTAACATTCCGAATATACGCTTCATTTCATGTGGGCTGCAATAAAATACTTCACAAACTCCTCTATCTGCCCCATCACTTCCGCTTGCCTCTCCGGCTCTCTTGTGCAAAGCTGAACCAGCGACGTCACCGGCGCCGTATAAAGAAACGCCAGCATTTCCGGATTGTCTTTCTTTAAAAGACCGACTGCCATCATCTCTTTGAAAATGGCAGTAAACATCTTTTGCGTTCCTACAAGGAAATGCTTTGTTGCCAGCCTACACACCCTCTCATCATGAAACTGCTCGGTCAACAACAGTTTTCTTGTAAGAATAATCCGCTCATCATATACCGTAAACCTAATCATGTTCATGGTTAAATGAAACAATTCTTCACAGGACTTCGGCGTTTTTGGCATGTTCTCCACAGAGCCGAACCGTTCCCCATAATAAGCTTCCATCCGGTCAAGAAGCGCATTCCATATCGCTTCCTTACTTTCATAATGCTTATAGAGGGCAGACTTACTCAATCCGAGACGTGCAGCCAGGTCACGTAAATTGGTCCCTTTATAGCCGTTTTCCGCAAACATCACCAAGGCTTCGTCTAAGATTCTGCTTTTTGTTGAGTTCTCCGTTATCTGTTCCATCCTCTCCTCCGTTCCTGCAAAGCAAAAGGTGACCGTTTGGTCACCTTTATTATACGTAACCAAACGGTCACCTGTCAAGTTAATTACCTAAGTTTTTCGCAAGCCCTGTTACTGCAAGAATGCTTCAATGTCCTCATCCGTTAAAATCGAGTACACCTCCGCGTCATACTTTTCGCGGATTCTGTCCTCACCGCTCTGCTCAACCTTTCCGGTCTGCTGCTTACGATTCACAATGACAATCACCGCCACAATTGTAACATCCGCAAGCTTTTTCAGTTCACTGATTTTCTCATCCACCGAGATTCCGGTGGTTAATACATCATCCACCACCACAACCCGTTCTCCGTCCCGAGGCTGGTGTCCGCAGACAATATTTCCTTCCCGGTCCGGTATCTTTCTACCGTAGCAATAATTCACCGTTACACCATACTTATTAAACAATGCAGTCGCTGTTGCGCAGGAAAATGCGATCCCATGATAGGCCAGTCCAAACAGCGTATCAAACTCCAGGTGATGCTCTTTCACACAGTCAGCAAAGTATTCTCCGATTTTAGCAATCTGTGCATTGGTGCTGAAGTTCCCTGTATTCACGAAAAACTCCGCACTGCCGCCATTCTTTAGTTCTACCGGCCGCACACTTAATATTTGGTTGTTTTTCATAAACTGAATCAAACGCTCTTTGTTTGTCAGTGCATTCAGCTTATAACCAAACAACTCGTCCGTTGTAACACCGAAATAATCAGCAATCTTCGGAATCATTTGAATATCCGGCAGGGCGGTGTTATTCTCCCATTTTGAAACCGCCTGATAGCTGATTCCGAGCGTCGCTCCCATTTCCTCCTGTGTAACTCCTTTTGCCTTGCGCAAAATTCTGATTTGATTTCCTATCGAGTTTGTCATATCTGTTTCCTCATCTTTCTTTAGATTGGAGCTCCTATCTCCATTATAGTGAAAACAGCATGTATCGCAATAACTTCTGAAACGAGATTTTTTCAACCGGCAGATGAGAGAACGACACATTTCTTATTATCGTCATTAACTTGTTTTTCGTTATAATTATCTCTCATAGGTAATATTCCCCTCGCAAAGAGTCATATAAACCTTGCCCTTTACCTTTTTCCCGCCAAACGGTGTATTTTTACCCTTAGAGAAAAACTCCTCCGGATTGATGACGTACTCCTCGTCCGGTGCCACAATAGCAATATCCGCATAATATCCCTCCGCAAGACCGCCGATTTCCTTCTCGCGTCCCAGTACCTTCGCCGGGTTGTAACTCATGCATTTCGCAAGCTGCATCGGGCTCATGCCGTACTCCTTTACAAGCACCGTGTTACTGAGGGCATAGGCCGTCTCGGAGCCTACGATTCCAAACGGAGACCCGATCATGGAACCGTTCTTTTCCTCTGCGGAATGCGGCGCATGGTCCGTGGAAATTACTTCCATGGTGCCGTCCAAAAGTCCTGCAATCAGTGCCTTTACATCCTCTTTTCCACGAAGCGGCGGATTCATCTTAAA
>JAZUBD010000423.1:0-4387 GCA_045638305.1 Lachnospiraceae bacterium | reverse complement strand
TCGCGGCAGCTTCCGGCGCGGCGTTCCTGTGCTATGTAACGCCTGCGGAGCATTTGGCTCTCCCGAATGTGGAGGATGTAAAGCAAGGGATTATCGCTTCCCGGATTGCGGCCCACGCTGCAGATATTGCTAAGAAGGTACCTCATGCAAGAGATGTGGACGACGCAATGGCAGATGCCCGTCGTACCTTTGACTGGGAGAAGCAGTGGGAATGCTCCATTGATCCGGAAACCGCCAAAGCAATTCGTGACAGCCGTGCGCCGGAACAGGAGGACAGCTGCTCCATGTGCGGAAAGTTCTGCGCTGTCAGAAGTATGAACAAGGCGTTAAACGGAGAATATATTGACATTTTGTAAAATGAGTCGGTCTCTTATATTTGTTAGGAATAAAATATAGGAGACCGTCTGTCGTTTCTGCACGACCGTCCGTCTCAAACGGATTGCTTTTCTTTTTTGGAAGTCTTATAATCAAATCAGTTACTGACAGTGCACTTGAAGGAGACGATATGAAAATTAAGTATATCATTGGGGACAAGTATACGGAGCCGGAGGTTCATCTTTGCGTAAAAGAAAAGAACCGTGAGGTGGCGGAACTTTATGAGGCCATAGAAACGCTTTTGGAACTGCGGATTACAGGGTACCGGGGGCAGGAGTCGGAGTTACTTTCGCCGGCACAGATTGTCCGGATTTATTCGGAGAATAAAAAGGTATTTGCTCGGACCTCAGAGGAATGTTTTGAGGTTAAGGACAGGTTGTACGTGCTGGAAGAACAACTGGAAAAGCAGAAGTTCGTACGGATTTCCAATTCGGAGCTGGTGAATATGCAGCAGATCGAGAAGTTTGATATGAGCTATGCGGGAACCATACAGGTGAGGATGAAAAACGGAGACGTGACCTATGTATCCCGCCGGTTTGTGCGTAAAATCAAGGAAGCGTTGTGTTAGGAGGGCCTTATGAAAAATATATTGATTCATTTTTTGAATGGTTTCTGTTATTCGATTGCCATTACGTTATGTGTGGATTTATTTGTTTTAGTAATAACCGGGAAGCCGGTAATGTTGCCGGAATTTGCGGAAAGGTACGAAAGTGAAACCATTGCCCTTGGAGTACAGTTGCTTCTGGTGGGGGGAATGAGTGGAGTGACTGCAGCGGGGACAGTGATTTTTGAACTGAAACGTCCGGGGATTTTGGTGCAGAGCGTTTTGTTTTTGCTTCTCATGCTGGCGGCGTGGATTCCGGTGGCTTGCTATGTATGGGGCGTTCATAAGTATGTAATGTCTATGGTTTCCACTTTGGCCAGTATTGTAGTGACCTACGGCATCTGTTGGGGCATCCAGTATAAGTTGTGCAGGCGGGATGTACAGGAAATCAATCAGCGTTTGAATCGGAAAGAGGTGTAAAAATGTAATGTGTGAAACGGGACGAGGTGAAAAGGTGATGTACGGGATTGAATTAAAAGGGCTCCGAAAGGAATTCGGCAGTAAGACGGCGGTAAAGAATTTGGATTTGCGGATTCCGGAGGGGAGCTTGTACGCGCTTCTGGGAGTGAACGGTGCCGGAAAGACCACTACCATCCGGATGCTGACCGGACTTACAAAGCCCACGAGCGGAGAGGCATATGTCATGGGGCACAGCATCGGTTCTGAAATTGATGAAGTAAAGAAGCTGGTCAATATTTCGCCCCAGGAGACCTCGGTAGCGCCGAATCTGACGGTGCGGGAAAATCTGGAGTTTATCGCCGGCATTTACGGCTTTACTAAGGCGAAGACGGAAGAGAAAGTGCGGGAGATGCTTCTGCAGTTTTCCATGGAAGAGGTGGAGCATCAGAAGGCGAAAACTTTGTCCGGGGGTTGGCAGAGAAAGTTAAACATTGCCATGGCACTGATTACGGAGCCGAAAGTGTTGTTTTTGGACGAACCGACGCTGGGTATCGATGTGCTGGCACGGCGGGAACTTTGGCGGAAAATCGAAGCCCTAAAGGGAAAGATAACTGTCGTTCTGACCACCCATTACATGGAGGAGGCGGAACATCTGGCGGATGAGATTGCGATTATGGCCAAAGGCGAACTGATGGCAGTGGGAAGTCCGGCAGAACTGATGGGCCGGACGGAATCGAAGAGCTTGGAAGATGCGTTTGTGAAGATTGTGGAGGGCGGTTCCTATGAAGAGTAGAGTGTTTGCGGCAAGGACATGGAAGGAAATTATGAGAGACCCGTTAAGCTACATTTTCTGCCTCGGGTTCCCTCTTGTCATGCTGGTGATTATGAGTATTATCGATAAAAGTATTCCGGAGGAGGCAGGGATGCAGGTGTTCCGTATCCGGAATCTGGCACCGGGAATCGTATATTTCGGACTTACTTTTGTGATGCTGTTTACGAGTGTTCAGGTGTCAAAGGACAGAACAACAGCCTTGCTTCTGCGGTTGTATGCATCCCCTATGAAACCGGTGGAGTATATTTTCGGATATACGATACCGATGGTTGTATTAGCGATGGTACAGATGGTGATTTGCTTTACGGTATCTTTTGTTATCGGACTTTGTGTCGGGGACACGCTTAAGATTACGGAAATGTTGCTTTCCATGGTGGCTTTGCTCCCGTCGGTGTTTTTATTCGTGGGCTTCGGCATTTTGTTCGGAACCCTCGTAAACGAAAAAGCGGCGCCGGGACTTTGCTCCATTCTTATTTCGGCAGCGGGCATGATCGGAGGTATCTGGATGGATATCGACGGGCTGGGCGGCGCAATCAAAACCGTAGCGCGATTGTTGCCGTTCTACCACGGAGTCAGTTTGGCGAGACTTCCTTTCCGGAAGACTGCAGACGGGACGGTGGAGCACCTTCTGTGGACGGTGGTTTGCGGCGTGCTGGTATACGGACTGGCGGTTGCGGTATTCCGAAGTAAGATGAAAAAGGATATCAGATAATAAGTGAAGCGGCAAGTCGAAAGAGACTTGTCGTTTTTATTTGCGGTGATGGGAGGGATGTAGTATAATAGCAATAGAGTATAAAGGTTACATTCTTGGGGAAAAGTGTTAGTAAGAATAATTACGGAGGTGCCTATGTTTTATACCATGACTTTAAATCCGGCATTGGATTACAATATGACGTTAAAGGAGTTTGCACGGTCGCGGGTGAACCGTTCCGTGAAGGAGGAGATGATTCCGGGAGGAAAGGGTCTTATGGTGTCCCGGATGCTGAAAAATCTCGGCATAGAGTCCACGGCTTTCGGTCTGGTGGCGGGCTTTACCGGAGCGGAGTTGGCACGAATGGTACACGAGCTTGGCGTACGAACAAGCTTTGTCAGTTTGCCCAACGGGATGACCCGTATCAATGTGAAACTTTGGGGCGGTCTCGAAGGAGAGATTAACGCAAACGGGCCGGAGTGCGATGAGAAGAGTCTGCAAGCGTTGTTTGAGAAACTGACCATGCTGACGAAGGACGATACTTTGGTACTATCCGGCAGTGTACCGGCGTCTCTCCCGAAGGATATTTATGTGGATATGATAAAGCAGGTCAAGGAGAAAGGAACACGGTTTGTGGTGGATGCCACGGGAGAACTGCTTAAGAGTACGCTTTCCTACCGGCCGTTTTTGATTAAGCCGAATCATCATGAGTTGGGAGAATTGTACGGCGTAACACTTACCAACAAGGAGGATGTGGCGCAGTATGCGAAAAAGCTACAGGAAGAGGGAGCAAGAAACGTGCTGGTGTCCATGGCGGGAGACGGCGCGGTGCTGGCAGCAGAGGACGGTAGTGTATGGTTCGGAGAAGCACCGCAGGGACAGGTGGTTAACACCGTAGGCTCCGGAGATTCCATGGTGGCGGGATTTTTGGCCGGATATGAGACGACGCATAGTGCGGAACAGGCCTTCCGGACCGGGATTGCTTCCGGCAGCGCCAGTGCATTTTCCGCTGCGCTGGGGACGAAGGAGGAAGTCGAGGCTTTATTGCAAAGGGTACAGGTAATACGTGCAGAATAAAGATAACGTCACGAAAGGAAGTGCAATTTTGTGCTTCCTTTGATTTTAGCTGTTTTCCGAGGGAGTTTCACATTGACAAAAATATGTCACTGCAATATAATGGTAGTAAGTGATATTATGCTTTGGAAAGAAGGGAACAGCAACATGGAGAAGGTAATTTCAACAGCGGTAATTAAGCGTTTGCCGCGCTATTACAGATACTTAGGTGAGCTGAGAAAGAAGGAAGTCGTTCGTATTTCATCCAAAGAATTAAGTGAAAGAATGAATGTGACGGCGTCTCAGATTCGCCAGGATTTGAATAATTTCGGAGGCTTCGGCCAGCAGGGCTACGGCTACAATGTAGAGTATTTGTATACGGAAATCGGCAAGATTTTAGGACTGGACCAGGAGCATCAGGAAGTCGGAGGCC
>JAZUBD010000422.1:0-14271 GCA_045638305.1 Lachnospiraceae bacterium | reverse complement strand
GGTAAAATGGCAGAGCAAAGAAACACCCTGCAACACATCCATTCCGGCGGTATCCGTAAGTCCTACCTCATTCGGATCATCCAAATTACAGGACTCCAAATCCTCCCCGAAAATAATCGCTCCGGCACTTCCACCAAAGGCCACACCGCCCTGTTCCAGATAGGTACGCAGTTTTACAAACGCCCCACTTTCCTTTAACTCTTTCAACAGCTTATAGGTATTTCCGCCACCGATAAACACGACGCTGTAATCGGAAAAATTCTTCTTCGCAAGCTCCGCACCGCTCCGTACCATTTCAATATACGGAAGTTGTACATCCTCCAGTTCCCCCGTAATCCACTCGTAACAACTGTCATACATCTCCCATTCCATTGCCAACGGAATATACAAGCATGGCTTGGTATGATCGATTACTTCGTTTAATCTCTTATTTGCCTCTACGGTCTGTTCACCGGCACCGCCGCCGCATAAGAATACTTTCATACCGATTCTCCTCCGTTTCAATACATCTTTCACACACACCAATATCCCTTACAACTGCTTCTTCATAAACACGTCCGATCTTATGGTCTCTTTATACTGTTCAATCTCTGTAAATCCTACTGCTTTGTACAGCCGTATCGCACGCTCGGACGTAGATATGGTATCCAGATACATTGCTTCAAAGCCGGCCCGTTTTGCCTCCTCTAAAGCCGTTACCAGCAATTGATAACCCATTCCTTGTCCGTGGTACTTACTGTATAAATAGAGTGCCTTTAGTTCACAATTTGTTTCATCCAGTCTTCGCACTCCTACGGTACCTATAAGGGTGGCTCCGTCATATAAGCACCAAACCTTTTCAAATTCTTCTAAACTTTTTACATACTGCTTGATTGCGTCAGCATCCAGATTACGTCCCGACTCCGGAAGAACCTCTTCCAGAAAATTCAAGACTTCATTTTGTTCCTGCTCTGTATTATTATACTCTTTGATGTACATACACTTATTCCCTCCTGCTCTATTCCGATACCCTACTTCTCAAATCTCATATACCTACTGATTTCCTTAAAGCCACAACTCTCCCAGAACCTTATACCTCGCTCGTTCCAAGGTAAAACTTCTATATCCACAGTCTTCACATTAAGATAAATCAACAACGATTGAAACGCTTCTGTCCCATAATGTTTCTTCCGATACTCTCTCGCAATCAAAAACTGCCTCAAGTACAGAGGTGTACATGTATGCTTTACCAAGGCATAGCCTACAACTGTCTTTTCAATCAAAAAGAAATAGGCATCATACTCCGATTTCAAGAAACCAATCATCCGCTCTTCTAATTCCTTTACACTCATGGGATTATTACTTTTTTCATCCTCAATCAGTTGTTTATTCAGTAATGCCAACTGCGATACATCATTTAAAGTACACTTTTTAATCTCCATCCCGTTCTCCTTTTGATAAGCATTCCTTCAAGCATATATTTTATCTATCATTGTACCAAGCCCTCTTTCCCTTGTCAAACAAAAAAGGCCGCCGCATCACGCGACAGCCTTTCATTCTCTTTTATTCTTCTCCGTTATTTACGGCTTCTTCCATAACCTTCTGGATTTCTTCATCGTAAGAAAGTACCGGTGTTACCACCTTGCCCTTAATCTTACGATCCACGTAGTTGCGTACAATCTTGATTAATACCGGAGAAAGTACCACAACACCGATTAAGTTCGGAATCATCATCATACCGTTAAAGGTATCGGAAATGTCCCAAGCAATGGAGGAACTCATCAGCGCACCGCTCACAACCAAAAGTACGAAGAATACCTTATATACCTTCACTGCCTTAAGACCGAATAAGTACTCTACAGCCTTGCTGCCGTAGTGAGACCAGCCCAGTACAGTGGTAAATGCAAAGAGAAGCATTGCGATAGCAATGAACCATTCACCCGGCTGACCGAACACATTACCGAAAGCAGTTGCAACTAAGGTTGCATCGTTGGTTCCTGCAGCCGCAAGACCCGTTTCCAAGTCAATTGCGCCGGAGGAAAGTACAACTATTGCGGTCATGGTACAAACTACCATGGTATCTGCGAATACTTCGAAGATACCCCACATACCCTGCTTTACCGGTTCCTTTACATTGGAGTTACAGTGTACCATAACGGAAGAACCGAGACCTGCTTCATTGGAGAACGCACCACGCTTACAACCCTGTACGATTACAGTCTTAAGCATAATACCCGCTGCAGCACCACCCACAGCCTTTACACCGAATGCAAACTTAAAAATAGATGCAAACACAGCACCCACATCGCCGATATGTACAAAGAAAATAACTAAACATCCGATTACATAAGCGATTGCCATAAACGGAACTACGCGCTCTGCTACTGCTGCGATACGCTGCAAACCACCGATAATAATCAGCGCTGCCACTACCATAAGTACAAGACCGATAATAAGAGCAATCAGGGAAGCCTCACCAACTACCGTCGGAGCCTCTACATTCTTAAAGAATGCAGACTCTACATTGATTACAATCTTATTAATCTGGCCCATGTTACCGATACCGAAGGATGCTAAAATCGCACAGATTGCAAATAAAATCGCAAGAATCTTACCGACCACCTTACATCCCTTCAATCTTCCCAAACCGTCCTGCAGATAGTACATCGGGCCGCCGGACCATTCGCCCTGCTTGTTTCTGCGACGGTAATAAATACCCAATACGTTTTCGGAGAAGTTGGTCATCATTCCCAGGAATGCCATGACCCACATCCAGAATACCGCACCCGGACCGCCGATAACGATAGCCGCTGCCACACCGGCAATGTTACCGGTACCGATGGTAGCCGCCAGTGCCGTACAAAGTGCCTGGAACTGAGAAACCGAACCCTTTTCCTTCTTCTGCGCGTCCTTTTTAAATACGCTTACAATGGTCTTCGTCCACCAGTGCTTCAAATGACTGATCTGGAATACCTTAGTTACAATCGTGGTAAGTAAGCCGGTGCCGATTAGCAAAATCAATCCTACCTGTACCCACACGAAATCGTTGACCTTACCGTTAATATCGGTAAGAAGCTCCATAAAGCCTTTCATAAAAAAATCCTCCTGTCCTTTTGCCTGAGAGATCGGTGACCTTTTGTCACCTTACACCTTCGGCGTTCATTTGTAATGAATCTCTCCAAGATTCTCGGGCTTTTGCCCACTAAAATAATACAGTATAACAGTGCTTTTTGTCAAGATTTCTTAACAACCTTTCCATAAAAAAACAGGTGCTGTTCCGATATTCCAAGCACCCGCTTTCTATTTTCTCTCCTAGCTCTTAACTCATGCGTTTTCTACAAATACTCCTTCAGTTTCTCCATAAAGTCCTCTTCTTCCTTCACAAGACGTTCTGCCAGCTTCTTACTCTCCTCTGATGCCTCTTCAAACTCATGTGCCTTCTCTGTGATGGTCTGGATGCCCATGTTGCAGCCGTTCATCATAATCTTTGCAATCTCAGTGTCACTTCTCTTTATCATCATTTTCATTTCGGTGGTCAGCCAGGACATGGCGGATGCCATCATCCCCGGGTCCTTTTCGTATTCACCGTTTTCCTCCAACAGTTTGGCACTCTCTGCCTCCAGCTTCTCATGACGCTCTGTGCTCTCGCGAATCAAGGTCGCGAGGCCTTCGGAGGTTGTATAATCCTGAATCTGGTGCATACTGTTAATGGCCATCTTACAGCCGGAATTGCATTCCTGTAACAGCTTTCTTGTATCTTCCTGCATAAAAAAGTACCTTCTTTCCGTTTATTTGTAACTATTATTTGGAAAGAAGGTACTTTCTATTCACTCTTTATGATTTTTCATTGTAATTCGCCATAGCGCGGTTCGCCTTCTGTAAAATCGCTATTTCATTGCCACCGAAAGTACAATTCCGGTAATAATGACACCCGCGCAAAACAGTTTGTAACCGATGTTTTTCTCCTTAAAAATAAACTTCCCCGCCAGAATCGTTACGATACAACCGGCCTGCTTTAGTAACGTCATAATCGTCACCTTACTGTCCGGGGACTGGTTAGCAATAAACAATGCCTTATCTCCGATGACAAAAATCAGACTCAAAATCCAGATCCAGTAATTCTTTAGAGCACTCACCAGGCGAATCTTCGTCTTGGTAACTACAATATAGGCAAGGTAAAATAACACCAGAAACAGCATATACCAAAACTGCAGCTGGGTACTGCTTATCTTTAACATCAATACCTTATCCATGGTACCGGACACGCCGTTTAACAAACAGGACAACAGAGCAAAGCATACAATTTTCCATTCCACCTTCTCCGCCGGCTCCTTTGCCAACAATTCACCATCGGTCCCGCACTTCCCGTGCATACGCTTTCCCGCAGTCTGATACCGGTATAACAAAAGTCCCGCACACACAAGAACCAAGCCCACAGTCTGCCAAAACGTCATTCCTTCCCGCAGGAAAATCACGCCCATCAGAGTAGAAAATATAACTCTGGACAAATCAAGCAGTCCGTACAAACTGATGGGCATCTTCTTGATTGCCTTAAAACTGAAAATCCAAGCCACAAAAATAACAAAAGATTTCAATGCGATTAACACCATCGTCGGGCCGTCTACTCCCCCCGCCTTCGTGACACCCGGCGTCACCATCAGAAAAGAAAGGAGGGTGTAAACAAACAGCACTTCCAAAATCGTATTCTTCTCCATGGATTTTTTCTTTATAATCTCACGAGTGCCTTTTATCACACCGTATAAAAGAGTCAGCCATATCCAAAGCATAGTATCTCTCCTAACACTTTTTTCTCCGGTCTGCTGATCCGAAGCAGGTTCTTCGCCCTCGGAATGTTATAACATATTCGATTTAAAAAGTCAAACTACACCTCTACTTCTTCCGTCCCTCATCTTCTGTCAAAGGAAACTCTACCGTAATACAAAACAATTTCTCCTCCAGAGTCGCTTTGATTGTACCGTTTAACTTTTCCGTAAAACTCTTCGCGATGGAAAGCCCCAGTCCCGTGGAAGTATGGGTTCTGGCGGAATCCGCTTTATAAAACCGTTCAAACACCTGCTCCACATTGATTTCGCCCGGACGCTCCACCTCATTTTCACAAACAAAGCATACCTGCTCGATTCCTTTCTCCAGGCGCAACGTAAACCGATTCTTTCCATGTTCCAAGGCATTCTTCAGTATATTCTGCAAAATACGCCGGAAGGCTTCCTTATTCCCCAGCACCGGGCAAGCCTCTTCCGTAAACACGACCTCCGGCTCGATTTCCCTGTTTTTAAATTCATCATAGAAGGAGAACACCGTCTCATACACACATTTCCCGAAATCCACCGCCTCTATCGGCAATTCATAGCTCTTATTCTGTAGCTTGGTGTAGGTAAATAATTCCTCCAACATCTCCTTGAGCCCGGAAATACGCTCCTTAATAATCGCTACATACCGTGCCTGTTCTTCCTCGTCCTCCGTCTCCTGTAACAGTTGGAAATACCCATCCAGAGACGTTAACGGTGTCCGAATATCGTGAGAAATATTGGTAATGGTCTCCTTAAACCGTTCCTCTCCCCGTAAGGTGTTACGGTTCAACTCCTTCGTCTGTGCCAGTACCTCATTGATTTCCTGCCGCAACGTATCCAGTTCCGGGAAGCCTCCCTGGTTTTGCAGACGCATGTTCGTATCGTTCTCTTTTACAAACGCCAACTGGCGGCAAGTAAATTTTACCTGCCGCCGGTAGAATATCAGTATGAAACACAGTGCTATTGCCGCGATGGTCGCAGCTACCGCCCATACAATCATAACTACTCCTTATCTGACATCTCTCTTTTGCATTACGATGATTGACGTTCCGATGGTCACCGCAAATATCACCACCGCAGAAAGCATCATCACAAGAATCTCTTTCTTTTCCGTAATCATGGAAAATCTGGTTACATTGGTTTCCAGGGCATATCTGGTCAAATCAACAGAAAGCTTGTCGCCCAGCATATATATCAGGGACGTTACCTTGCAGCTGATTAAAATGCCGATGGTCATACTAAGGGCCGAGCTGTAAAACAACACGCTCAGGCAAAGAATCAATCCCGCAAACGCATAGTGAAGTACAAACTGTCCTCCCAGTACCGTAAACAATTTCCCTACAGAGTTCAGTACCAATTTGTCCCCGAAGCAGATCTTTCCGGTCACAAACATGGCGATAATCAATACCAAAAACATAGCAAGCATCTGCACACCTACCGCAATCGCCTTCGATACAATCAGCATTCCACGATTCGGAAACTGCCCTGCAATATTCTTTATATATCCGTTCTTATGCTCTGCGCATACAAACAGCGTCACAAAAATCGATACCACAATGAGAAACAATCCACTTCCCACCTGTGCACTTACCAAATCCGCAAACTCCACATCCCCTGTGGCCCACTCCGGTAAGGTCTCCGCAGAGATTCCGAAATTAAGATTAACCGAATTTTCATTCACATTCGTACCGATTTCCGTAGCCATGGAATCCGCCCCTTGCTCCATATTAGTGGCGTCAAGCTTTGCCATAGATACTCCGAACACCACCATTCCGATGGTCACAAAAAACATAATCCATGTAGTAGAAGAACGAAACAACCGGTATAAATCCATTTTTAATAAATTAAGCATTTACAGCACCTCCCGTCAGGTTCAAATAGTAGTCTTCCAAGGCCTCGTTTTTCACGATAATTCCCTTGATTGCGATTCCTCGCTCCGCCAGACGAAGGGCAATGTTGCCGCTCTCCTGTAACTGCTCGTAAATCTGTATGGTTTCCGCATCCACTACCTTATACTTTGTAATTCCCATGCTTTCAATGACCGTGCATGCCTGCTTTGCATCCGGGGTACGAAGTTCAATATACTCTCCGCACTTTTCCATCAATTGCTCCGCGGTCATCTCCTGCAACAACACACCGTTGTGGATAATGCCGTACTTGGTTGCAATTTTGGATAACTCTTCTAAGATGTGACTGGAAATAATAAACGTAATTCCCTGCTCTTTATTTAAAGACTCAATTACCTCTCTGACTTCCACAATACCCTGCGGGTCCAGACCGTTAATCGGCTCGTCCAAAATGACCAGATCCGGATTACCGATTAAGGCAAGGGCAATGCCAAGACGTTGCTTCATACCGAGAGAGAAGTTCTTCACACGTTTCTTTCCGGTCTTCTCCAGTCCTACGATTTTCAAAACCTCTTCTACGGTATCCTTTGCCGATACTCCCATGGCAAGGCACTTTATTTTCAGATTCTCATAGGCCGACATATTGGCATAAATGCCCGGATTCTCAATTAATGTTCCGATACGGCCTCTGAGCTCCTTTGATTCCTTTCCGTCCTTTCCGAACAAAGAAAACTCTCCGCCGGTCGGTGCTGCCAAGCCGGACAGCATTTTTAAAATCGTCGTCTTACCGGCACCGTTTCTTCCGATCAACCCGTAAATCTCACCTTTTTTTACATGCAGACAGACATTGTCTACCGCTTTCTGCTTTCCGTACTGCTTTGACAAATTGTCCGTTGTCAATAAATACTCCACTTTAGTACTCCTCCTTTGCTTTACTGACTCTATCATACGAAAGAGTTACTAATAAATCGCAAAGAAAAGTTAAAGAAATGGTAAAGTTTTATTTTGCAAGCCGAAAACCGATTCCCCACACTGTTTCAATGTACTCCTCCTCCGTAATGTTCTTAATCTTCTTCCGGATGTTACTGATATGTACATTGATGGTCTTGTCCTCTCCGATATACACATCCTCCCAGGCATAATCATAAATGTCCTGTTTGGAAAACACCTTCTTCGGATGTAACAAAAATAACTCCAAAATCTTATACTCCTGCTTTGTCAGTTCCAGCTCCCGATCTTCCACCTCGGCAGAAAACGTATCCTCGTGAAGCACCAGGTTCTTATACGTAGGCTTCTTTCCTACCGTTTCGCCTTGACCGGCAAAGCGACGTACCTGTACCCCGACTCTGGCCACCAACTCCTCCAGTTCGAAAGGCTTTGTTATATAATCCTCCGCCCCGCTTGTCAACAGCTCTACCTTACTGTCCAGACTGTCCTTGGCAGACATTACAATGACCGGCGTATTACCTCGTGCCTTGATTTCCGCAAGCAACGCCTCACCTGTCATACCCGGAAGCATCAAATCCAGAAGCACCAGCAGAAGCTCCTCCTGTTTTACGTACAACAGGCCCTCCGTCCCGGAAAAAGCCTGAATACACTCATAGCCCTGCTTTGTCAGTACTTCGTGTATCATGTTGTTAATATTGGTATCGTCTTCTACAATTAAAATCTTGCTCATACTACTGTCTTCTCTTTCTAAACACTTTGCATATCTTCCAGGTTAAACCACCGAATAATACCACAAATATAATTCCCAACAAAACTCTTACTATCACATTGTTCGTTGACATTCCTGCAAAAATAATGAAAGCCCCTACTCCCAGCACAAAAGCAACTAAAACAATCGCCAATAAAATCCGCAACGGCATCGGTACCTTCTTGGATTCCAAACCCTCGTCTATCCCCCAAAAAAGTCCTTCGGCCACAAACTCAACAATCAGTTCCAGCAATAATTCCATATAACGCCCTCTCTTTCGCACCCATTCTTTCCCTTCTTCTTTCGCGGACACATTCCTTAAAACAACAAGAACTGCTCCTCCTTGAGCGATGCCGTCTTCCGCTCCGTCACCTTATCGTCCTCCCCTATCTTACCACAAAGAATCGGAGAATGCACCTCATACTTTCTTAAGTTTTCCTTTACCTGCGTCTCACTGTGGTTCGCATAACAGTACACACAACCGTTTCCGCAGGTGTGATACGTCCCGATATCGATGCTTTCCATACAACCGCACTCGCTCCGCTGGTTTTTATCCTTCGCTCCCTTTAACCTGCATTCGATGATTTCCTCTATCAAAGCCTTATCAATACAGGCATTGTGGGCAATCCCGCAATGCGCCAAATCAATTTGCTCCGCGCAGCTCGCCATCGCCATACTGTTCTCTTTTGCAATGTCGCACAGTTCCTTTGCAAAGGCTTCCAACTCCTCTTTCGGCAAGTCATACACTCCCAGCGCCTGCATATTCTTCTTGTTCTTGGCGTAGGTATCCACAAAACTGATCACACACTTTTCCGTATAGCCTCTCAGAGCCTCCGCCATCTGCCGGAACGCCTTTATGTGATACTCCGGTGTATACCGTTTTGTAAACAAAATCGGATCATAGCGCCAAATAACACGTTTGCTTCCGATCTGTCCGGAAAGCCGTTGAAATACCGGAATCATTATCTCCCGCTTATGAGGTATATTTGTCTCAACATCTGTACCGTAGCTTGTCAACGTAAACTGAAAATAATACGGATAAGGCGCCAGCTCCGATAATCTCGAAAGCATAGGCTCCGGATTTTTTGTCCAGAACACGATACAATCCACCGTCTCCGCCGACAGCTCCAACCGGCTCACCTGCTTCGGATTCATAGGATTGCGGGTATATACAAAGCCTTCTTTTAAACGCTCAAAGAACCACTCCGAATAAAAGCTCGGAATATCGGTTCTGCGGCTGACACTCAGAATCATGGATTCACCTCCCCTACAAAACTCTTATGCAGTCCGCTCACAAATTCGCACGTTATCGTTCCTATCATAACACAAAATCGGCAAAATGCCTATCCCTGTCTTGGGACAAATGCACTTTGCCGATTCTATCATCACACGTCTTATTTTGTCTGAAGTCGCTCCGCATTCCGCATGAGTCTGTCCATAATCTCGGTTACATTCGCTATACTTTGCAGGTTCGTGTTACAGCTTTCTAACGTATCGTTGGCCCCTTCCATGACCTTCTGGGTCACAGTTTCTATATTAGCAATTCCCTCGGATACCTGAGCATTTGCCGATGTCACCACATCGACCGTTTCTTTTAACTTTGACACCTGTTCCACAATATTTTGCGTACTGGTATGAATTTGTGCAATATTATCCGCCGTATTATCCACATACTGATTCTGCATCCGGCTACTCTCAAGCAAGCGTTCCATAGACTCCGTCACCGCTCCGATAGAGCTTACGATACTCACAATCAGCGCATTAATCTCGCCCGTTGCCGTATTGGTCTGGGCAGAAAGATTAGAAATTTCCGAAGCAACTACAGCAAAGCCCTTACCGGCCTCTCCCGCTCTTGCCGCCTCTATGCTGGCATTCAGTGCCAGCAAACCGGTCTGGTCCGCCACATTACTGATCAGTCCCATAATGGTCTGCATCTTATCTGCATTAGCCTTTAACTCTTCCATCTTTTCAGCCACCAGCGCACCGGACTCCCCGGATACCTTCACCTGATGCAACAGTTCTCTCATAATACCGTTACCCTTATTCAGGTTTTCTTCCGCACTATGTACTTCGGAAACAATGGAACCTACCACCGCATCTACCTTACTAACATTTTGGTTGATCGTAACCGTATTCTGCTTCTGCACGAAAATTGCGGAAACACCGTCCTTGGCCCCCGATGTCAATGCTTCCATCGCTCTCTGTGTCTCACCGATTGCAATCTTCAAGCCTTCGCTTTCATCCACCGAGGCTTTGATATTTTCCGTCATCATCGACGCCACTTCTAAGGTATTCTGTAACATTTCCTCGGATTGTTTCTGTTGCAATTCCGCACGTTCAATATTAGCCTGGTTAATTCCTCGAATCTTCTTAAGCGCAAGAAGTGAGAAAAACATTGTTAAGAGCAAGCATGCCAATATAATCTCTGCCTGAGTCACTTCTGTCCCAATCAAAGTACCATCCATCACCTTTTTCACCATTAAGGCGATGTTAACAATAATCGAAAAAATCCCCAATCCCACCAACAACTTAACATCCGTATAAACCATCAGAATTACATACGCAACAATCACGTAACAAAATACTAAATTCGTAGACGTAGTAATCATGATATAAGCGTATAAGAGCGCAAATCCCGAAGCAAATATGTAACGGATTGCCAACGAATCCTTTTTCTGCATAAACACGCCTGCCCCGAACACGCAAGGTAACACACAAAGCGCCAAAATGATTAAATAACTTCCCAAGCTTCTGGCATCTTTTACCAGCTCTATAGCATACGCAAGAGCCAACACAAGATTCATAACAATCATACCGCTGATTGCTGTCTTATTCGTACTGGCTGTTGCAACACTCAATACCGACAAATCTTCTTTTTCTCTCTTCATAGGCAATCCTCACTTCCTAATTGGCTGTATTTCACAAACAACTCGTCTAAATATATGTATTTATTACTATAATTGTATAACATTTTCCAGTTGTAGTCAAACTTTTTTTACATTTCAATACGCACAAAATAAAATAATATTCACATCATAACATAGCCTCCCCACTCACACCGTTTGCCGTTACATAATGCAAAAGCTGCCACACATTTTATGCGTGACAGCCTTTCATTTTCCTATACCGTTTTACTTCACCTTCAAACGAATCATATTATAAGAGTGCGGCTCCAGCTCTACGGAATCAGCCTTTGCATTACCGTCACGTGCAACTACCGCCTGATTGTCTACGGAATTGGAAGCCTTCATGTCATCGTGATTCACAATCTTGTGCTCCAGAACGCTCTCTACGTTAAAACCGTCAAGGGAAAGATCTAAGGTAACACTCTCCTTCAGGTTTCTGTTTACCACGAAAACTGCCACTTCGCCGGCCTCCTCGTTATATACAGCGGAGCAGTCTACGTACGGAATCGCATCCCACTTACCTGCCGCATACTTTTCACACTCACAAGCAGCCTTCAGTGCAACACCGCGACCGTAGCGTGCCGCATACATGTACGGATAGAAGATGGTCTGTAACCACATCTTACCGCCGGTAACAGTCATAATCGGAGCGATAACATTTACAAGCTGTGCCAAACAACCGATCTTTACGCGGTCGGAATGATTAATCAAAGAATTCACCAAACCGCCTACAACAAGAGCATCCTCCATGTTGTAAATATCCTCCAGCTGCGGCGGAGCAATACTCCAGCGCGGAATCTGCTTATCTGCCTCATTGGAATGGAACCATACATTCCACTCATCAAAGGAAAGGTAAATATCCTTCTCACTCTTCTTCTCTGCCTTTACCTTATCGCAAATCGCAGCCACAGTCTCGATAAAGTGATCCATATCAAGAGAGCTTCCGAGATACTCTTCCGTGTTATTGTCACGATTTCCGTAGTAGCTATGTAAAGAAATATAATCAATGTGCTCGTAACACTCACGAAGTACGGTCTCCTCCCACTCACCGAAGGTCGGCATACTGCTGGAAGAACTACCGCAAGCAACCAGCTCGATGGACGGGTCGGTCCACTTCATAATCTTTGCTGCCTCACAAGCCTTTCTCGCATACTCCTTTGCCTCTAAGTGACAAATCTGCCACGGGCCGTCCATCTCGTTACCGAGACACCAGGTACGAATGCCGAACGGCTCGTCAAAACCGTTCTTGCGACGCATATCCGCATAGTAAGTATCGGTCACGGCGTTACAATACTCTACGAGATTTCCTGCTTCCTCTGCGCCTCTGGTACCGAGATTCACCGCCATCATAATCTCACTGCCGGCACGCTTTGCCCACTCCTGGAACTCATCGATACCCACTTCGTTGGTCTCAATGGTACCCCAAGCCAGTTCCAAGCGACGCGGACGCTTTGCGCGGTCGCCGGTACCGTCTTCCCAACGATAACCGGAAACGAAATTACCGCCCGGGTAGCGTACCAACGGAACCTTCATCTCTTTAATTACTTCCATAACATCCCCACGGAAGCCCATGTCATCCGCAGTCTCATGACCCGGCTCGTAAATACCGCCGTACACCGCACGTCCCAGATGCTCAATAAAGGAACCGTACAGTCTGTCATCAATCTTACTAACAATCTTGTCCTTGTTTAAACTAAGCTTTGCCTTCATAAGAAACTCCTTCCTTCTTTAAAAATCACCTTGCTCCTATTGTAACATATTTTTTCCTTTCGTACATCCCCAATATTGAATAAAAAACTAACATCGTATGGGATTATTAATTTTGTCGAAAAGAAAAAATACTTGCATTCTGTTTCATTCCGTGTTATGATACACCTAAATTTATCGAAAGGATAACTGCTATGAATAATTTCTTACAGAACAGCTTAAGACGCAGACAGAGACGTATGTTCTTGTAACCATGCTGATTATCGCACGGTTGCAAGAGACTACGTCTTGTTGCCGTGCGGTGCTGTGATAACATTCATAGATACATAGAACCGCAACGGATTTCGTGAACACGATCCTTGCGGTTCTTTTTGTTTGCAAAATCCGGTTCCTTTTCTGCGATTCCATATTACGTTTGCACCCTTTCAAACCATCAAAACTTAGGAGGTATTTATGAAAACCAGACTTTGTAACCACATCGCGACTATACTTCCGGATACTTCTGCCGACTTTATTGCAGATCTATTGGAAGTACCGCCGGAGGAATCCTTGGGCGACTTCGCCCTGCCTTGCTTTTCCTTTGCAAAGGTTTTTCGGAAAAGTCCGGCACTCATTGCAGAAGAAATCAAATCCGCTCTTTTACCGAATTTGACTGCATTGGGAATTGACCGCATCGAAACCGTCGGCGGATACTGCAATTTCTTTTTTGACCGTTCCGCTTACGCCAAGGACTGTCTTTCCAAGCTACAAACCGAAACTTTAGGCGTAGACCAACCGGGTATCGGCAAAACCGTATGCATGGACTACTCCTCTCCCAACATTGCCAAAAACTTTCATGTAGGCCATTTGCGTACCACCGTCATCGGAAATTCTCTATATAAGATTTTCGACAAGCTGGGCTGGCATGTGGTTCGTATTAACCATCTGGGGGACTGGGGTACCCAGTTCGGAAAGCTGATTGTTGCCTATAAGCTTTGGAGCAGCAAAGAACAGGTAGAAGAAAAAGGAATCGAAGAACTGCTTCGTATCTACGTAAAGTTTAATGCAGAAGAAAAAATACACCCGGAGCTTACGGAAGACGCCCGGGCTTGGTTTGTGAAAATGGAGCAAAACGACCCGGAGGCTCTTTCCTTCTGGAATTGGTTCAAGGACATCAGTATGATTGAATTTGAGCGCGTCTACGACCTGCTCCGTATGTCCTTTGACTCCTATACCGGAGAGAGCTTCTTCCGGGAGAAAGTCCCAGCACTGGTGGAGGAACTTACGGAAAAGAACCTCCTTACGGAAAGTCAGGGAGCAAAAATCATCGACCTGTCCGCCTATGATAT
>JAZUBD010000421.1:0-3247 GCA_045638305.1 Lachnospiraceae bacterium | reverse complement strand
CTCCGAATCAAACGGATAAGACGCCCCCAAATACAGCTTTGCCTCGTCATCGTATTCGATACCGCCGAAGCGTTTTTGCATCAGGCCGGAAAACACATCGTTTACCGCATCCACTACCGCCCTTCTGCTTCGAAA
Organism: Lachnospiraceae bacterium; assembly: GCA_045638305.1. Taxonomy (GTDB): domain Bacteria; phylum Bacillota; class Clostridia; order Lachnospirales; family Lachnospiraceae; genus SIG307. The sequence continues at coordinate 3,112 of JAZUBD010000421.1, read as the reverse complement.
GTTCTTCCCGAGCACGATTTTACAGTAATCCCCGGCCTCACCGTACGGAGCATACTCCTCATACTTTTTCATAAAAAGCTCCGGCTTTGCCATACGGAACTTATAAATACTTTGCTTTACGTCTCCCACCATAAACCGGTTCGGACGACCGTCCTCCTCTCCGGATATACTCCACAACAGCAAATCCTGAATCTCGTTACTGTCCTGACACTCATCAATCATCAGCTCATCAAACCGACTTCGCAAAAGCCTTGCCGTCTCCGTCGGACGAAAGCCCTCTTCGGTCTCCTCCACCAAAAGGCGTACTGCCAGATGCTCCAAATCGTTAAAATCCACCAGCCCGCGTTCTGCTTTTTTCTTCGCATAACGTTCCCCGTATTCGGCACACAATCCCACCAGCACCTGAAGCAACGGTGCCATGGCCGCCATATCCTGTGCCATCTGTTCCGAATCCGTGAAAAAATAATCCTTCTTCAGCTTTGTAAGCAAGTCCTTATAGCGTCCCCGCAGGTCTTTCACCTGCTCCTTTTTCTCCTCCGTTGTATCACATTTTTTCCGGGAAAGTGCCTGGAAAGAAAGGTCTGCAAAGGCCTCCGCCAATTCTCCGTAAGTCTCCTTGGCGCAAAGTGTGTCAAGAAGCTCCCCGTCCGCATCCAAGGCTTCTAAATACGAATACGGCCCCTCCGGACCTTCGCACACCGCTACCGCCTTCTTGCGAAGTTGCTCACAATCCCGGAGAATTGTTTTAATGCGCTCCGTCAAAAGCCGGATGCAAGGTTCCTCCTCCGAAAATGTCGTTGCACTTTTCTGCCGCTCCAATGCCGCATCTGCCTGAGCAAGCCAGCTTTCCGGAAACGGTGCGCTTTGGGCAAATTTATAAAAATTCTCGATGTGCTTACTCAAGCCGTCATCGGTTTTCCCGCTACCGATGCATTCCGTCAGGCGGAGAAATAATTCTTCGCCTTGTGCATACCGGTCCTCCAACAACTCCTCCATCACATCTGCCCGAAGAAGTGTCAATTCTGCCTCCTCCGCAATGCGGAAGCCCGGATCCAGATCCAGTTCATAGAAAAACTCCCGTAAAAGACTTAAGCAAAATCCGTGAATGGTCATAATGGAAGCATTCCGCAACAACAGCACCTGCTTTTGCAGATGTGTATTTCCCGCATATTCTTCTGTGGCCAAACACTCATTCAACCGTTTGCCGATACGTTCCCGCATCTCCGCCGCTGCCGCATTGGTATAGGTCACCACCAACAGGCGGTTAATATCCTGCGGCGTTTCCTTATCTGTCAGTTTTTCGATAATGCGTTGTACCAGCACCGCCGTTTTACCGGATCCCGCCGCCGCGGATACCAGTGTCGAACATCCTCTGGCCTCAATGACCTGCCTTTGTTCCGGCGTGAATCGAAGCTTTCCCATGACTCTCCTTTCCGAACTCCTCCCAGAGTTCATCTTTACTTAACTCCTTAAGCTCCCGGTAAGAATACTCGGTCAGTCTGTTATCAAATCCGCAAACCGACTTGTAATTACAATACTCACACGGCGTCGCCTTTTTGTAGCGGTATGGCCTTGCCTCCGTATCCCCGGCTAAAATCGCCTCTGCCTCCCGCTCCAACTTCCGGTATACAAACTCCGTCAGCGTCTGAAAGCCCTCTTCATGAATGCCCTTGGAGTTTGCCTTTAACTGCCCTTCCTTATCGGTCTCCGCATAAATCAGCTTTGACGCCTCGGAAGGCTTAAGACCACCGTTTTCCGCCTTTAGGGATACATCAAGTGCCGTTACGGAGGCTACGGATTTATTAAAAATACCGTCCGGACGAAATTCCTTCTTTACCGCATCCTCGGAATACTTATCCCTATCCAAAAACGGATCCTCCACATGGAAATAAAACATCCCCGCCGGCACCGGAGTCACATTATCCTCTGCCACCGTCTGTCTCAGTGCCGCCGCCAGATATACTTCCAACTGCACCTGTAAACCGTAGTACAGCTCCGTCAAATCAAACTTTTTCTTACCGGACTTATAGTCCACCACCCGCAAATACCACTTATCATCACTGTAGCACACATCATACCGGTCGATTTTTCCGTGAAGAGAAAGATACTTCGCGGTATGCTCGAATACCGCCTCGCAATGCTTCGGTTCAAACAAACTGCCCTTAATCTGCTCCTGCAGCATCTCCACCGTCTTTTTCAGCACCCGGGCCGCCTTTGTTACCAGATAGCTGTTACGCTTCGTGCCGTCAAACACTCCGTTCTCGAAGGTGGTTACCGCCTCTGCCAGACTCTCTTCACACAACCCTTCCCGCTCCGTTTCCGTCAACGTATGCCAGGAAAGACCTTTCTCCCTCACCTTTCCCGTAAACAATTCCAATGCCATATGATATAAATTACCGAGCTCCGGCGCCGCCACGCGGTATTCCGCACGCTCCTCCAAGGAAAGCCCGTACTGCAAAAAATGGGCAAAGGCACAGGCTGCATACTTCTCCAACCGGGTTACGCTACCGTATAACACCGCCCCGTACAAGCGCTTTGCCACCGCCTCCTGCAGGTCACCGGTCGGATTTCCGAAAAAAGCCGTCCGTAACAAACGCTTTGTTTCCGCTTCGTCCGTCAACATATACCGGCGATACAGCTCCCAAAAGGCCGGTTCCTCTTCCTTTCCCTCTGCCGCAAAGCGACGCAGACCATCCAGTAAATACGCCTTTCCGGTGTCGTTTTGAAGCACTGCACCATAAGACGCCTCTTCCTCCTCCCGTATCGGAAGCTCCGTAAACAGCTCCCCGATTCTACGTACAAAGTAGGACGGTTGCAACGCACTTCCGTCGGAAGACAGACGGCTGTAGGTCATAATCAACCGTTTCCCCGGCTTCGTCAGCATGGCGTACAAATAGAACTGTTCCGTATATACCGCTTCTTTTCTTGTGGGAGCCAGCTCCACATTCTTCTCCTTAAAAAACTCCCGCTCCGCCTCGGAAATCAGACCTCCCGTACTGCTCTGGGCCGGGGTAACTCCCTCATTCACGCCTGCCAGATAAAGCACATCCACATCCGTCAGCCGGGTTCTAGTGATATCTCCGATGACGACGCAATCCGTACCTTCCGGGAC
>JAZUBD010000420.1:0-3712 GCA_045638305.1 Lachnospiraceae bacterium | reverse complement strand
GGAGAAACCGCCTACGATGGCAAGGTTTGCCATACGCACCTGTCCGTCGTAGAGAATTGCCATCTGCTTAATCTTCTCTGCGTTGCCCGGATACTTCTCTTTTAACATAGTTTCAAACTGACGGTTGATTTCTTCCACAATCTGATATACACGCGGAAGCAATGCCTTAAACAAGGAAATCGGCCACTTCTCCAGAGCCTCTGCCATAATGGTGTGGTTGGTGTAAGCACAGGTCTTACGAACTACTTCCCAAGCCTCATCCCATTCAAGGAAATAATCATCCAAAAGAATACGCATGAGCTCTGCTACCGTTACGGTCGGGTGAGTATCGTTTAACTGGAAGCATACCTTCTCATGAAGCTTGCGGATATCGTCATGGTTCTTCATATACTTTGTCACCGCACTCTGTACACTTGCGGATACGAAGAAATACTGCTGCTTTAAGCGAAGCTCCTTGCCGGCCATATGGTTGTCGTTCGGGTACAACACCTCACAAATGGTTCTGGCAAGATTCTCCTGCTCAACTGCCTTCTGATAATCACCCTTGTCAAAGGACTCTAAGTTAAAGTCGTTAATTGCCTCCGCATCCCAGATACGAAGGGTATTGACTACGTTATTTCCATAACCTACTACCGGCAAATCATACGGTACCGCAAGAACGGAATTACATCCCTCCTGCACAAACTTATCACGGCCGGTGGCCTCGTCACGTACCAGCTTTACATAGCCGCCGAACTTTACCTCTACCGCATACTCCGCACGCTTAATCTCAAACGGATTGCCGTGCTTCAACCAGTTATCCGGTGCCTCCACCTGGAAACCGTCCTTAATCTTCTGCTTAAACATACCGTACTTATAACGGATACCACAGCCGTACCCCGGGTAACCGGGACTGGATAAGGAATCCAAAAAGCAGGCTGCCAGACGACCGAGACCGCCGTTACCGAGTGCTGCATCCGGCTCGGTATCCTCAATGGCATCCGGATCAATACCAAGCTCTACAAGAGCCTCTCTGATTTCATCATATGCCTTTAAATTAATCATGCAGTTGCCCAACGCACGTCCCATCAAAAATTCCATGGAAAGGTAGTACACAGTCTTCGCATCCTGCTCCTCGTACTGCTTGTGGGTCTCCATCCACATATCCACGATATAATCCTTTACCGCAAAGGCTACCGCCTGGAACAACTGTACCTGGGTTGCATCCTCAATACTTCTGCGGAACAATGTCTTTAAATTGTCTTTGACTTCCTGCTTGAACTCTTCCTTGCAAAACTTCATGGTTCTGTCCTCCGTTCGATTTCGTCAACTTAATACTCTTGTTTCCACCAATACAATCATATAATACTTTGTTAAAAATAGGACAATGGGCCTATTTGTATTTTATATAGTATACCACATATTTAAAAAATTACAACACTTGAACAAGCAACTTTAAAACGTTCGCACGTTAGTACTCTGACGCAACACGAAACATTACATAAACCGGCATAACAATATCGGCAAAAAGATTGCCGGCACAAAATTCATCACCTTAAATTTCGAAATCCCCAGCATATTCATGGCAACGCCGATAATAATCACGTTCCCGACACAGTTCATCTCCGCAATGACCGGATCCGTTAAAAACGGTTCAACAAACCGCGCCAGAAGCGTAATACTTCCCTGATACACAAACAACAAGCTTGCCGAAAGCATCACTCCGGTACCCAGTGTAGACGCAAAAATAATGGCCGCCACACCGTCTATCGTCGACTTTGCAAACAGTGTTTCATGATTTCCGGTAAGACCGCTTTGTAAGGATCCTACAATCGCCATCGCTCCCACACAGAACAAGAGACTGGAGGTCACAAAGCCTTCCGCAAGGGAGACCTTCTGTACCTGCACTGCCGCCACTGTCGAAGCGCCGACATTTCCTCCATCCGTTGCTTCTTCCGTTGCCCCGACCTCATCATCCGTCTTTCCGGAAAACTTCTGTTCCAAAAACTTTCCCAACCGGTTAATTTTATCATCCAAATCAATCGCTTCTCCGATTATGGTACCCACCACCATGGAAACAATCAGTACCAACGTATTTTCTCCCGCAAGACACCCGTTGATACCGATGTAAAGAGTACAAAGCCCCAAGCCGACCATCAGCGTATCCGCCATCTTCTTCGGAAGACCTTTTTTCAAAAGTAACCCAATTGCACCGCCTAACACAATCGCGGCAGCATTCACTATTGTACCTAACATACTTCCTCCAAAAAGAGCCACCGCGCAGATTTCTCCACACGGTAGCCCCATTTACTTAAACTTAATTCTTCTTCACTGCAAGAGTAACATTCTCGCCGTTCAAATCCCATTCCTTTACATAGCCGTCGGTGCTTCCGAATACCAAGCTGTCTGCCAGTACCACGGACTTCACTTCCGCTTCGTTCTTTGCGAACAGGTCTGCCAGCTTGTCGTTACCGGTCACATACAGGGTGATGTGATCCATAACCTCAAAGCCTGCTTCCTTACGCATGGTCTGTACCTTGGAGATAAGCTCTCTTACATAACCCTCTTCGATAAGCTCTGCCGTCAGGTTCGTATCAAGTACAACGGTTACACCGTTATCTGCCTCGGATACATAGCCTTCCTTCTGCGCGGACTCAATTAAAAGATCCTCTGCGGTCAAATCCTCTGCCACGCCTTCTACGGTTACGGTGAGCTTTCCGGTGTTGTTAAGCTCATCCATTGCTGCATTGCCGTCAAGCTCGGTTAATACGGTACGGAGTGCATTTAAGCGGCTGCCGAAACGCTTACCGAGGGTCTTTAACTGCGGCTTAAAGGTGTAGGAGGTGAAATCACGTACATCGGTGGTAAATGCCACGTTCTTTACGTTTAACTCATCGGCAATAATCTCGTTAAAGAATGCCGGAAGCTCGCCCTCTTCGGACTTCACATACATGGTGCCGATCGGCTGGCGCTGCTTGATGTTTGCGGTATTTCTTGCCGCACGACCAAGTACAACAATGTTCAGCACGCGCTCCATATTTGCCTCTAACTCCTTGTCGATGCAAGCGGTATCCACTACCGGGAAATCGCAAAGATGTACGCTCTCCGGTGCGGTCTTATCCAGACTGCAAACGAGATTGCGGTAGATTTCTTCCGCCATAAACGGAATCATCGGTGCTGCGGTCTTAGCGATGGTCACAAGAGAGGTGTACAGGGTCATATAAGCATTAATCTTATCCTGCTCCATACCTTTAACCCAGAATCTTGTACGCGACCTTCTGACATACCAGTTTGAAAGCTCATCAACAAAGCTATCAAGCATTCTCGCAGTTTCTGTAATTTTATATTCAGAAAGATTTTTGTCAACATTCTTAACAACAGAATTAAGCTTTGATAATAACCACTTATCCATTACAGAAAGCTTATCATAATCAAGCGAATATTTTGTCGGGTCAAACTGGTCAATTTCAGCGTAAAGAACATAGAACGCATATGTGTTCCAAAGTGTTCCCATAAACTTTCTCTGTCCCTCTGTAACAGCTCCGTCGTGGAATCTGTTTGGAAGCCAAGGCGCACTGTTTGAATAGAAGTACCATCTTATCGCATCAGCACCGTGTTTTTCAAGTGCTTCAAACGGGTCTACTGCGTTACCCTTTGACTTTGACATCTTCTGGCCGTTTTCATCCTGAACATGACCTAAAACGATAACATTCTCATACGGTGCTTTGTTAAA
>JAZUBD010000419.1:0-9733 GCA_045638305.1 Lachnospiraceae bacterium | reverse complement strand
AGAAAGGTAAGGGAAATAAAATGATAGCACCGTTAAGTTGGATTAAAGATTATGTTGACGTAGATGTTACCCCGCAGGAGTTACAGGATAAGTTATTCTCTTGTGGATTTGAAGTTGAAGAATTATACGAAGTCGGTAAGGATATCAGCAAGGTAGTCGTAGGTAAGGTACTCACCTGTGAGGCAATTCCGGATACCCACCTCCATGTATGCCAGGTGGATTGCGGACCGCATGGTACCTTCCAGATTTGCTGCGGTGCCGACAATGTGGCAACAGGCGGCAAGTTCCCGGTAGCTTTGGTTGGTGCAACGGTTTACGCTACCGCAAAGGATCACAAGACCATTGAGGGCGTGATGACCATCGGTAAGGGTAAGCTCCGTGGCTACGAGTCCTTCGGTATGCTTTGCTCCGGTGTAGAGCTGGGTGTCAGCGAAAATATGTACCCGGGCGCAGGCTACAACGGACTTCTGGTTCTTCCGGAGGATGCGGAACTGGGCGCTGACGTAAAGCCGATGCTTGGCCTTGATGACTGGATTTTTGATATTGCAATTACCGCAAACAGACCGGACTGCCAGAGTATTTTCGGTATTGCAAGAGAGGTTGCGGCAGTGCTTCAGAAAGAATTAAAGATGCCGGCGCTCGACTACACCGAGACCGACGCGGCTTTGGACGGTTTCTCCGTAAAGGTAGATTGTCCGGATTTGTGTCCGCGTTACAGCGCACATTATGTAACCGATGTGAAGATTGCCGAGTCTCCGGCTTGGATGAAGAGAAGACTTGCTCTTGTCGGTATCGATGCCATTTCCAACGTAGTAGATATTACCAACTATATTTTAAAGGAGCTGGGTCAGCCGATGCATGCATTCGACCTCTCCACCTTAGAGGGCAATGCAATTAACGTAAGACGTGCAGTAAACGGCGAGAAGATTGTAACCTTAGACGAGCAGGAACTTACCCTGACCGATGCCAATATGTTAATCTGCGACGGTGTGAAGCCGGTTGCTTTGGCAGGTGTGATGGGAGGCCTTAACTCTGAAATCCGCGAGACCACAAACGCAGTATTGTTCGAGTCCGCAAAGTTTGCAAGAGACAATATCAGAAGAACCTCCCGTGCGCTTGGTAAGCGTTCCGATTCCAGTGCCCGTTACGAAAAGGGCGTAGATGAGTACGCTACCGTGATGGCAATGAAGAGAGCCCTTCACTTAATCGAGGAGCTCGGTTGCGGTAAGGTAGGACGTACCCATGTGGATGTAAATACCGGCAACAGCGTAGAACCGAAGACGCTTACCGTCAGCATCGAGAAGGTAAATAAGGTGCTGGGTATTACGGTTCCGAACGATGATATTTTAAGAATTATGAATAACCTGACCTTCGCACCGAAGATTGAGGGCGATACCTTAACCCTTCAGGTGCCGGCATTCCGTGAGGATATGGAGACCTATCAGGATGTGGCAGAAGAAGTCATCCGTCTGTACGGTTACGAGCACGTGGTACCGGCATTCATGCCGTCCGCACAGGTAACCTTAGGCGGCCTTAACCAGACCCAGAAGAGCGAGCTTCGTTTAAAGAAGGCACTTTGCGCAACCGGCGCTTACGAGTGCATTCATTACTCTTTCTTCTCTCCGTCCGATTTGGATATGTTAAAGCTTCCGGAGGACGCCGTAGAGCGCAAGGCTATCCGTATCATGAATCCGATCAGTGAGGAGCTTTCTCTTATGAGAACCACCCTTGCGGCTTCCATGATTAATGCCATTGCAAACAATCAGAAGAAGGGCAACTTAGAGGGCAGACTCTATGAAATCGGTAATGTATTCCTTCCGTATGAGTTACCGCTTACCCAGTATCCGGATGAGAAGCCGAGACTTTGTATCGGTGTATTCGGTGAGAAGGAGAACTTCTACACCATGAAGGGTATGGCAGAGAAGGTAGCAGATACCTTACAGCTTACCTTTACCTACGAGCCGATGCAGAACACCTTCTTACATCCGTACCAGACCGCAAAGATTTTGTGTGACGGAATCGAAATCGGTTACTTCGGTAAGCTGGCTTATGATGTGATGGAGGCGTGCGATATGCGTACGCAGGCGTTCGTCTTAGAGATGGATTTAAAGACCGTGTCCCAGTGGTACGGTAAGAAGGCGGTATTCACTCCGCTTTCCAAGTTCCCGGAGGAGAAGAGAGACCTTGCATTTGTCGTAGACAGAAACATCACCTGCGGCGAAATCGAGAAGGTAATGAAGGAGTCCTGTAAGTACATTACAAACATCAACCTCTTCGACATCTATGAGGGCGAGCAGATTGCGGCAGACAAGAAGAGCATGGCATTCTCCGTTGTGTTCACTCCGAAGGAGGAAGCATTCACCGCTGAGTCCGTGGATGGTTTCGTAAAGAAGATTTTAAAGCAGCTAGGTAAGAGCTACGGCGTAGAGCTGAGAAGCTAAGAAACGAGATTTATATTTTGTGCAGAGGTCGTCGAACGACGGCCTCTGTTTTGTTTTAAAAAAGGTTTTCCGTGATTAAACAAAAATAATTGACTTTTTTTCGGGAATGTAGTATATTATAGATAGAGGTAGGCAACGAGTGTGTCTGCTCAAGCGTTGAAGCAAGAGGGTGTACCGGAATGCACTGTTTTGCGGAGCTTTCAGGAGGGGTTGTACAGTGAAACCTCAAACCGGTGTAGGCGTCAGTCGAAAGAAAATGTTCATTAAAACCCCATCGCAAGATGGGGTTTTAGTATAATACGGAGGATGGGAATGGATTTACTAGGGGAGTGTGCCGCTGCATTTCAACGGTTATTAGGTTACGAATATCATTTTGTAATAGGACGTAAGGGGAAAACAAGGGAGTTTTATGTAACATTTCAAACATCGGACTTTCATCATTTGGCAGGCTTACATAAATTAAAAGATATTGCACAGATTCAACAAGGAATGCGAGAAAAGGTATTTGAAAAGATTATTACCGGAGAGATATCACAGGCATTGATTGAAAAGAGCGAATACTATGAGCAGATGCAGGGGAGACTTCTGCCTTTAAGAGAGTTAGAAAAGATATTAGACGATAACGAAATTATTTTCCGGTATAATGAAAAAGTACACAAGTTTTCTTTGATTAAGGCGGATTATCTTTTGGAAGGACATGTCAAGATGATACCTGTATATTTGTTTTTGGGAAAAAGAAGCGATGACGAATCAAATCAAATGTGTCGGACCTTTTTTAGAAAAGGGGACAAGGATTACACACAGGGGCAACCAAGATACACGTTATTGAAAAAGGAAAAGAAAGATGTACGAACAGGAGAGATAATTATACAATATAATTCTTTGAAATAGAAAGAGGTCAAAGGACCTCTTTTTTTGATATATCTGTTGTTATGCGCAACCTACCCACATATTTTTCTGTTTATTAAGGTGAAAGGAGGAAACGGGATGGAAGACAGTGAAATCCTCACGCTCTTTTGGGAGCGGAAGGAGCAGGCACTTTCGGAACTGGAACGGAAGTACGGATCCCGCTTAAAGACGTTGGCGAGTCGTATGGTTTTGGAAGAGGATGCCGAAGAATGTGTGAACGATACTTATCTGGCGGTGTGGAACAGTGTTCCGCCAAATCGACCGGAGTACTTATTCGCCTATGTGGCAAAGATTTGCCGGAATCTGGCATTAAACAAAGTGGAACAGAGCAAGGCGGCAAAACGCAGTGCTGTAGTGGTGGAGCTTTCTGCGGAGTTGATGGAGTGTATCCCGGACAATTCCTTAGCTAAGGACGAAACAGGGCTTAGGGAACTGATTATAAGGTTCTTAAGCGGCCTGCCGGATGAAAAACGGAAACTGTTTCTGCGAAGATATTGGTACGGAGAATCCGTAAAGGAACTGGCAAAGGCCTTCGGGTACCGGGAAAGTAAAGTGAAAAGCATGTTGTTTCGTCTGCGGAAGCAACTGTGGAGTGAATTAAAGAAGGAGGATGCGGTATGACAAAGAAGATAGTGAAAGGAACTGAAACGTTGCAGGGAAATGCATTGGCCGGAAGCAATTTATTAAAGGCAATGAGTGAACTGCCAGAAGAATGGATTGAGAATTGTTATGAGGCGAGACTTGCATCGGCACCGGAAGAAGGTAATGGAAAAGATACGAAAACAGCGTATTTCGGAAAATTCGGTAAGAACACGGTAAAATGGGTAGTTGCGGCAACAGTAGCAATTCTCTTGTGCGGCGGAGTTTGTGTTACAAAGTGGGGGTGGAATCAGGTGCAGGCATCGAAGAAAAACGAATTTTTGGCCTATACAGAGACCTTGGGAATTTATGAGCCTGGAGAATATCCATTTAATACAGGAAAGGGAAGAAATGTAAAGGGGGAGGAGACCAATGATGTATATTTCTATTTGCTTGCAAAAGCGGAGCGGATTACAGCGGAGGAACTGACCGGTAAGATTCATGAGGTGAAAGAATTTTTGACGGAACGGTTGGCAGAGGAAGATTACAGTAATCGTGCTGATTATCCGACATGGTCAAAACCGTTCAAAACGGTAACGGAAGCAAAAGAATATATCGGATATGCGGGATTGAAGGAAACAAAGACATTGGGAAGTTTGGAATGGGTTAATGTTCATGTTACGGGAGATAGGAAAGGAAATCTTGCAGAGGTAGTATTATCTGCGGCATATAAAGATGGAGATATACAGATGGTAGAAAGTGCTGAGGTTTTTACGGAGGAGAGCTTTTCTGCAATACATAATGTCAGGGTGGATATGACAGATGTGTACGGTTGGGGAGTAAGTTTTCGTAAGGAGGAGTATACGAATGCAAACGGAAAGACTGCAGTGATTGTGTACGAGGAGCGAGAGAATGAAAAGAAAGAAAATCGCGCATTGCATGGAGTGATAACAGATGAGGCGGTATGTTATGAATTAATTCTATTGTATTATCCGCAGGATTTTGAGCGTGCAAAAGAGCTTATGATGCAGTGGTGTGAGCAGTTTTAAAATGTGATATGATATGAGTGACGAGCCTTGGAAAACAAAGTTTTCCAAGGCTTTGCTGCGTGAAAAAAATGTGTTACAATTATTTTATAGTTCTACCTAACATTTTATATTTACGACCGACTATATAAGTGAAGGCATTGATCAATCCCTGGAGAAGACGTATGAAAAAACAAGAGTTGCTGAAAATTTTTGACGATGATTTGCTTGATAAGCTATTTGGCTTCTGTTATGCAAGAACGAATGACAGTTACGAGGCGGAGGAATTATGCTCCGACATTATATTTTCTCTCATAAAGACTGCCCATACCGAAGGAGAAATTGCGAGCGTATATCCGTTTATCTGGAGAGTGGCCCGCAATGTGTATGCTGATTTTTCAAAGAACAGAAAAAAACATGCCGACTATCTCTATGAAGGAGAAGCGGAAGAGATGATGGCGGCAATGGTGGAAGAGGATGCTTCGGACGATTCCGAGGAGCTGCTTTCCTCTGTTTATCATCGTATCGCTTTTTTGACAAAAGCTTACAGAGAGGTAATGATACTGTTTTATCTGGAGGGACTTTCCACAGCAGAAATTGCGGTAAGACAAGGCACAAGCGAAGGCGCGGTTCGTCAAAGATTGTTTTCGGCAAGACAAAAAATTAAAAGTGAGGTAGAAGAGATGACAGAAACTTATAATAAACCTGTGGCACTTGATAAAATCGATTACGAGATTTGGGGAACCGGAAACCCGGCATGGGGGGATCCTCGTGATGTGTGCACAAGAATGTTTTCCAGGCATATTGTATGGCTTTGCCATAAAAAGCCCATGAGTGCGTCCGAAATCGCAGAGGAGCTGAATGTTCCTACCGTTTATGTGGAAGAAGAGTTGGAAATCCTACGCAATGGCGAGAACGGTGAGTACGGCCTCCTTCGCTGTCTGGATAACGGGAAATATGCGATTAACTTTATTTTGTTTGATAAGGGTGTGTTCGAAAAAGCAAATGCACTTTATACCGAGCAGTTACCGAAAATATGCGATATTATATCGAGTTATATTGAGGAGCACAAAGCGGAATATCTTGCCTTCCCGTACCTTAATAAGAAAATTGATATGAATCTTATTTTATGGCAGCAGATATTTGTAATCGCGGATGCATTTTCCGCGAATGTTAAGAGCGTTTTGGAAGAAACGCATTTCTCGGATGTAGCAAAAGTGGACCGTCCGTTCAGTGTCTTCGGATATGTGGATAACGGAAAGTATTACGGTGGCGGTTGGGACGGTATTGATGCACAAAATGTTTGTGGATTTTCCAGTGTTCATCTTGATAATATTTATATTACCCGTATTAAGAAACACTTCGGTTGCGGTCACAACGTGTCCAAAGACCCACAGATTCAACTTGCACTTCGCGCCATCAACGGCCTTGATATTACTTCTTTGTTCGAACAGGAAAAGGAGTATGCGGCAAAAGCCATTGAGAGCGGATACCTGTATCGTGACGGTGATATGCTCTATACGAAAATTCTTGTGTGCATGCTTGCAGACAGAGAGCGACTTTTTTGTATCAGCAGCGGGTTACAGAAAGGATACTTTGATGCCGATGCAAAGGTTGTTGCAGAAAAGATAGCACAGCTTATCAAAAAGTCAATACCTGAGTATCTGTATGGTGAATGGCGGCTTGCGAATATGCTTGCAAGTATGCCGGTTCTTGATGCGGTGGTGGAATGTCTTATTGAGAAAGGTGTTTTAACGCCACCGGAGGACGGTATCGGAGCGGAAGGCTGTTGGATGAGTGTAGAAAAGTAAAAAGAAGAGAAACAGAGACACCGGGAGTGACCGTGAGGGATGCTTCCCGGCGTCTTTTATTTTTGTAAAACGGGAGAGCGAAAAAATCTTTTCCATTGCTTGACTTTTTCGGAAAACCACTATATAATTAATTGGATAATGCGTTTTTATGCGCATGCGGTGGGTTACCCACGGAGAAAGGAGCCGCCATGATTAAGAGTATGACCGGTTTCGGCAGATGCGAATTAGCGGAAGAAGGACGGAAGGTTACCGTTGAGATGAAGGCGGTAAATCATCGTTACAGCGAGTTTTCCGTAAAGTTGCCGAAGCGTCTGAATGTGTGTGATGTGATGGTACGTAATGTGTTGAAGCAGTACATCAGTCGCGGTAAGGTGGATGTTTGCGTTTCTTACGAGGACGAGACCGAAGGAAAGGGCTGCGTAAAGTATAACGCAGAGCTTGCAAAAGAATATTATGACATCCTGATGCGTATGGCAGAGGAGTTTCCGATTGAGAATGATATCCGGATTTCCGGGCTTTCCCGTTATCCGGAGGTACTGACCATTGAGAGCGAACAGCAGGACGAGGAAGCACTGTACAGCTTGTTGGAGCGTGCGGTAAAGGGTGCCTGTGAGCAGTTTGTGGAGACCCGTATTGCCGAGGGCGAGCGTCTTCGTGAGGATTTGACCTCGAAGTGCGAGAAGGTAGCAGAGCTGGTGGCAGCGGTAGAGGAGCGTTCCCCGCAGATTATGGCGGAGTACCGTAAGAAGCTGACGGATAAGGTGGCTGAGGTGCTTGGCGATACAAAGATTGACGAGCGTGTGCTGGCTACCGAGATTACCATTTATGCGGATAAGATTTGTACGGATGAGGAGACGGTACGTCTTCGCAGTCATGTGGCAAATATGTTAGATACCTTTAAGCAGGGCGAGAATATCGGCCGTAAGTTAGACTTCGTGGCACAGGAGATGAACCGTGAGGCCAATACGATTTTGTCCAAAGCAAACGATATTACGGTGTCCAATATCGCCATTGATTTAAAGACCGAGATTGAGAAAATCCGTGAGCAGATTCAGAACATTGAGTAACGGAGCGTGATGACATGGAGCGTATGATACCGATAGGATTCGGAAACATGGTAAATGCCGCAAAGATTATCGGTGTGGTAAAGCCGGAGGCTTCTCCGGTGCGTCGTATGGTGCAGAACGCAAAGGATACGGAACGTTGTCTGGACGCCACATGCGGACGAAAATGTAAGTCCGTGATTGTGACGGAGAACGGTTATATTGTACTTTCGGCGTTGTTGCCGGAGACCATAGCCGGTCGTGTCAACGAACGAACAGAGCAGTAGATTAGGCGAAAGCCGGAAAATAGAGTTTATGGAAGGAGAACAAAGTATGTTACATCCGTCTTATGCAGATTTAATGCAGGTTTTAAACAGTGAGGTTGAGCCGGGCGAGGCACCGGTAGTAAACAGCCGTTATTCCGTAGTACTTGCTACGGCAAAGAGAGCACGTCAGATTATTTCCGGCGCACAGCCGTATGCGGAAGCAAAGTGCAGCAAGCCGCTTTCCGTTGCAGTGGAAGAG
Organism: Lachnospiraceae bacterium; assembly: GCA_045638305.1. Taxonomy (GTDB): domain Bacteria; phylum Bacillota; class Clostridia; order Lachnospirales; family Lachnospiraceae; genus SIG307. The sequence goes on along the minus strand of JAZUBD010000419.1, from coordinate 1,400 downwards.
GTTTACCAGGGCAAGGTAAAGATTGTGGGAGACGAAGAGGAAGAATAGGATTACTATGAAGAAAAAAGCAATCGTGGAGACGGTGGTTATACTTGCGGTTTCCGCTTTGTTGCTGTTCGGTGTGCCGCGCTTTTTGATGGAGCGTGTGATCGTGGACGGACCGTCCATGGAGACAACGTTACAGGACGGTGACAATATACTGGTGGAGAAGGTTTCCCGTTATTTCGGAGCACTGGACCGGTTTGACACGGTGGTGTTTTATCCGGACGAGCAAGCAAAGGAGAAAAACGGCCGGTATTATGTAAAGCGTATTATCGGTTTGCCGGGGGAGACCGTACGTATTGAGGGAGATACGATATTTATTAACGATGAGCCTCTTACGGAAAAATACGGTTCCACGCAGATGGGGGCGCCGGGACTCGCAAAGAATGGGGTGACTCTCGGTGAGGACGAGTATTTTGTCCTCGGAGATAACCGTTCCATCAGCAAGGACAGCCGCTCGGAGAGCGTGGGAGTAGTACCGCTTTCCCGTATCGGAGGGAAGATGATTTTACGGGTTTTTCCGTTCGATAAGTTCGGAACAACAAAGTAATCGTAAATTTTTAAAAATAGTACTTGATATTTTTGGACATATTAGGTAAAATATGAAATGGTTCGTTAGGGCAGGTCATTTTGGGTGTCAACCTGATTGACAAAAAAATGACAAGCCTTCTAATAATGAAAAACATTTTACAGGAGGACATTTAAAATGGCAGTAAAAGTAGCAATTAACGGCTTTGGTCGTATCGGACGTCTTGCATTCAGACAGATGTTCGGAGCAGAGGGTTACGAGATCGTTGCAATCAACGACTTAACCAGCCCGAAGATGTTAGCACACTTGTTAAAGTACGATACCGCACAGGGTAGATACGCTCTCGGCGATACCGTAGTAGCAGGTGAGGATTCCATCACCGTTGATGGCAAGACCATCAAGATTTATGCAGAGAAGGACGCAGCAAACCTTCCGTGGGGTGAGATCGGTGTAGACGTAGTTCTTGAGTGTACCGGTTTCTACTGCTCCAAGGAGAAGTCCATGGCTCATATCAACGCAGGTGCAAAGAAGGTTGTTATCTCCGCTCCGGCTGGTAACGATCTCCCGACCGTTGTATTCAGCGTAAACGAGAACACCTTAAAGGCTGAGGATAACATCATTTCCGCTGCTTCTTGTACCACCAACTGCTTAGCTCCGATGGCTAAGGCATTAAATGACTACGCTCCGATTCAGAGCGGTATCATGAGCACCATTCACGCTTATACCGGTGACCAGATGATTCTTGACGGTCCTCACAGAAAGGGCGACCTTCGTCGTGCACGTGCCGGCGCTGCAAACATCGTTCCTAACTCTACCGGTGCTGCTAAGG
>JAZUBD010000418.1:0-4120 GCA_045638305.1 Lachnospiraceae bacterium | reverse complement strand
CCTACACCGATACGGCCGACGTACTCGTTGTAGTCGATGGTACTGATTAAAAGCTGGGTACCTGCTTCCGGATCGCCGGTCGGCGCCGGGATATACTCCAAAATGGTCTCAAATAACGGCTGCATGCTTTCCGGCTTCTCGTCAAGCTCTAAAATAGCAACGCCGGTCTTTGCGGAAGCGAAGACAAACGGACAGTCAAGCTGCTCGTCGGATGCATCCAAATCGATAAATAATTCCAGAACTTCGTCGATCACTTCCTTCGGACGTGCCTCCGGGCGGTCAATCTTATTAATACAAACGATAACCGGGAGAGAAAGCTCCAGAGCCTTCTTTAATACGAATTTGGTCTGCGGCATGGCACCCTCGAAGGCATCTACCACGAGAATAACGCCGTTTACCATCTTAAGGACACGCTCCACCTCGCCGCCGAAGTCCGCATGGCCCGGGGTGTCGATAATGTTAATCTTGGTATCCTTGTAATAAACTGCGGTATTTTTGGATAAAATGGTAATACCGCGCTCACGCTCGATATCGCCGGAATCCATGACACGGTCTTGTACCGCCTGGTTCTGGCGGAACACACCGCTTTGCTTTAATAATTCGTCAACCAATGTGGTTTTTCCGTGGTCAACGTGCGCAATAATCGCAATGTTACGTATGTTTTCACTCTTTGTAATCATACCGAATTCCTTCCTATAAAATAAAACTTTTGTTTCGGCTCAGAAAATCCTATATTTGCCATGGTTTCACGGCATTACTTTCCTAAGTATAGCATAATTTTTCCGTTTGGCAAGAAAAAAATGCGGCAGGGCTTAAAAAACGTACATATTAATAAGAAAAACGGCATGGTAAGGGAAAGGATATGTCGAAAAATGACATTAAGAAAGTATAAAGAAATGATAAATCCTATTGCATGATTTGGGAAAATATGGTAAACTTCGTCCTGTGATTCGAAATTGTAAAAAAATCCCAATTAGAAAACGGTAGATGGATTCTAAAACGAGGTTGGGAAACATAAAATAAAATGAGCGCAGGGCATCCTGTAAGGAAAACGTGAGAAAAAGAAGGGAGTCATAGGAAATGACAGATAAGGTATTTGAAAACAACCAGGTAAGTATTGTAGGTGAGGTGCTCAGTGAGTTCGTGTACAGCCATGAGGTATTCGGTGAAAGCTTTTATATGGTAGAGCTTTCCGTGAACCGTCTGAGTGATTCCGACGACGTAATTCCGGTGATGGTATCGGAGCGTTTGCTGGATGTAACGAAGAGTTATGTGGGACAGTACGCACATATTCAGGGACAGTTCCGTTCCTACAACCGCCATGAGGAAACAAGAAATCGTTTGGTGCTTTCGGTGTTTGCCAGAGAGATTCGTCTGGAGGATACGCCGGATGAGAGCGTGAAACCGAATTACATTTTCTTAGACGGGTATGTATGTAAGCCGCCGATTTATCGTAAGACACCGCTTGGCAGAGAAATTGCGGATGTGCTTTTGGCGGTGAATCGCCCGTATGGGAAGTCCGATTATATTCCGTGTATCTGCTGGGGCAGAAACGCAAGATTTGCGGACGGATTCCAGGTGGGCGGTCATGTGCAGCTTTGGGGCAGAATCCAGAGTCGTGAATATCAGAAAAAGTTATCCGAAACCGAATTTGAAAAGCGTATTGCTTATGAGGTGTCCGTAAGTAAATTAGAGTATTGCGAAGAATAATATTATGATAGAACGCAGAGAGGAGTCTTGGTGTCCCGTGGACGTCAGGATTCCTTTTTTTATACGATGCACGACACTGCAACGCAGTAATAAAACGGTAACAAAGTAACAAGGTAAGTTTAGAGGAAATAGGTTCATTTTGTCGAAAATGCTTGTAAAACCGACGAAAAGATGGTATAGTTTAAAAGAATGTGTATCAGTAAAATCAGAGAAGGAGTTGAGCAGTTTGGATTCAAAATTGGCATTCTATATCGTAAAGCGCGTTCTGCTTGCTTTGTTTACGGTATTTCTTGTCATCACAATTACGTTTTTTGTTATGAAGGCGATTCCGGGAGGCCCTTTCTTAAGCGAGAAGTCTCCGAGTCCGGAGGTTATGGCACAGCTTGAGGCAAAGTATGGCTTGGACAAGTCTATTTTCGAGCAGTATACGACATACCTGAAGGGTGTTCTTCAGTTTGATTTCGGTCCGTCCATCAAAAACCGCGGACGTAATGTTACCGATTTGATTTTAGAAGGCTTTAAGACCAGCGGTAAGCTTGGTATTATTGCGGCAGGAGTTGCCATTGCAATGGGGTTGACCATGGGAGCGCTTGCTGCGGTATTTCATGATAAGGTATTGGATAAGATTATCATGGTATTGTCCACTGCCAGTGTGGCTATGCCGTCCTTTGTCATAGCGACGATACTACTGCTGGCGTTTTGTGTAAAGATTCCGATATTCCCGTCCAACGGTTCTACGGCCGGCGGTCTGGTATTACCGGTCATCGCATTGAGCTTATATCCGATGGCATATATTACCCGTCTGACCCGTTCCAGTATGTTGGATGTTTTGGGTCAGGATTATATCCGTACCGCAAGAGCGAAGGGTGTATCCCCGGTAAAGGTTATTTTTAAGCATTCCTTAAAGAATGCAGTGACTCCGGTTATTACCTACGTAGGTCCGATGATTGCCTACATCTTAACCGGTAGTTTGGTTGTGGAGCAGATTTTCGTAGTACCGGGTATCGGTAAGTTTTTCTTCTCCAGTATTATTAACCGTGACTATCCGATGGTAATGGGTACTACCATTTTCCTTGCGACCATCATGGTTATTATGACCTTGATCTCCGATATTTGCTATAAAATCTTCGACCCGCGTGTCGATTTGTCTTAAGGGAGGGCTTGACTGTGAAAAAGAGTGTAAACGAAATGCCGAAGAAAAATCCCTTAAGTTTGCAGCTGAATTTGCAGAGCTTTGAGCCGGCAACGGAGGAAGAAAAGTTCCGTCAGCAGCGTATGCGTGAGAGTACCACCTTTTTTAAGGACGGTATGAGACGCCTTAAGAAGAATAAGATTGCAATGACTTGTCTTTGCATTGTTCTTGTCATTGTATTTATTGCAGCATTTGTTCCGTTATTCTATCCGTACAGCTACGATAATCAGTTGGGTGTAACCGCAGGACAGAAGACGGATGCTTCCTACAACAACTTAAAGCCGTTTGAGTACGGTGAGACGGAGCTGCAGCGTATGGAAGACGGTGAGTTTATTTTCCCGCATATCTTCGGTACGGATGCTCATGGTCGTGACTACGCAATCCGCGTAATCTACGGTACCCGTATTTCTCTGTTGGTAGGTTTCTTTGCAAGTATCATCGTATTGATTATCGGTGCGATTTACGGTTCCGTATCCGGTTATTACGGCGGAAAGGTCGACCTGGTAATGATGCGTATTGTCGATATCATATACTCGCTGCCTGACTTGCTTATGATTATTTTGTTTGCGACGGTATTGAAGCAGACTCTGGAGCCTGCCCTTGAGGGTACGGCACTGGCAAAGCTGGGTACGGGTATGATCAGTATCTTTATTGTATTTGCATTGCTTTACTGGGTAGGTATGGCACGTTTGATTCGTGGTCAGATTCTTACCATTAAGCAGCAGGATTACGTGTTGAATGCACGTTCCATCGGTGCAAAGGGCAGCCACATTATCCGCCGCCATATGTTACCGAACTGTATCAGTGTTATTATTATTTCCACGGCGCTTCAGATTCCGTCGGCGATTTTCACCGAGAGTTATCTGTCCTTCCTTGGCCTCGGTGTTTCCATGCCGATGCCGAGCTTAGGTTCCCTTGCGTCTGAGGCACTGAGCGGCGTGTATTCCTACTCTTACCGTTTGATTATTCCGGCGGTAATGATTTGTTTGATTGTTCTTTCGTTAAATCTCTTGGGTGACGGTCTTCGCGATGCGTTTGACCCGAAGTTAAAGAAGTAAGGAGGAGGCTATTATGAAACTGTTACAAGTAACCGATTTACACACCTCCTTTTTCACTCCGGCCGGTGAGGTAAAGGCAGTAAACGGACTTTCCTTCTCTCTTCATGAGGGAAAGGTACTGGGTATCGTGGGTGAGTCCGGTTCCGGTAAGAGCGTAACG
>JAZUBD010000417.1:0-3781 GCA_045638305.1 Lachnospiraceae bacterium | reverse complement strand
GTCACCTTCTTTGCCAGGGATACCGCATCCGCCAACGTCTCCACAAGGAAACGGTTCTTCCTGTCCTCTGCGCCCGTTAACGCCCCGTAGATGCGTTTTCCGGTATCGTACATAAAAATATAAGTATACTGCGGATTCTCCTCTACAAAAGCCTCCAAAACGCTGGAATCGATACCGCGGTCCATGCCGCCGATAATCACGGTCTGTACGTTCTCGATGGCCGCCACGGCGCAAACCACCGCCTCCGGAATGGTGGAAATGGAATCATCGTAATACCGCACGCCGTTCTTCTCTCCGATAAAATCCAGGCGGTGAGGAAGATTGCCCACTTCACCGAGGGCCGCTTTTACCGCCTCAGAGTCACAGCCAAACACCTCCGTAGCAATCCGGTACACAAACTCCGCGTTGTACTGGTTCTGCTCCCCCAAAATCCGAAGCGCGTACTTCTTGCCCTCTACCGGTGCGATCACCGTCCGCTTTCCTGCTACCGTAACGCCTGTCAAATCCACACCGGCTCCGCAATACAAAAAGTCCTCCGGTGTCTGATACTTTGCAATGGCATGCTTTGACGCCACATAACGTTCCATGGTCTTGTAATAATCCAGATGCTCCTCAAAAATATTAAGCAGCACCGCCACATGCGGCGACACCTTTGTATGAAACAGCTGGTGACAGGAAAGCTCAAACACCGCCAGGGTATCCCCTTCCATCTCGCCGTAATAATCCAAGCACGGCTTGCCGATGTTGCCGAGAAGCAGCGTCTTACGCCCGGAGCAGGTATCCAGCACATGATGCAACATGGTTGCTGTGGTACTCTTTCCCTTGGTACCGGTCACACCGATGACCCGTTCCTTAAACTGTCCCAAAAACAGCTCCGTCTGGGACGTATACTTCGGGTCGTATGTGAGCATCGGAATACCCGGGCTCTTGATAATCAAATCATACTTTGCCTCGTCAATCCCTGCTTTGTCTCCCTCATACACCTCTACACTCGCCGGGGTGCAGTAGGTCGCAAGGAAATTCTCCGTAGACTTTCCTTCCCGGCCGTAACCCCAGATTAAAATCTTTTTCCCGTTCAGATATTGTACAATATCCATCACAATCTCCAATCCGCCGCCTCACAAGACGGCATCCGTCATTTCACTAAAAGCGCCGTCCGACACAGGACGCCATCCTTACTGCATTTCTGCTCGCAGAATTTCTACCAGTTCCTCCGGCACATTGTGCAGCTCATTCCACTCAAGGAGCGCCGCATCCACATCTCCCGGTTGCTCCATCAGCCAGTCGGCATACTTCACCGGCAAAAGCGCTCTGCCACCCTTTTCCAGGTACTTCTTTAAGGACATGACAACCTCGCTTCTCGTACCCACGCACTCAAACGGTTTATTCTCATCAAGGCCGGTCAGCTCTCTGAAATACTTCTCGTTCTGCGGATTGTCTAACAGATTCTCACCGAAAATCTCAATCTTCTCATCCTCACTAAGGAAGGACGACAAAATAATATACACAAACAAACACTTCGGGCAATTGCAGCACCAGATACCCTGCTTGCTGCCCGCATTACAGCTGCGGAAGGCCTTGTGATACTTCGTATACCTGGAAAACAACCACGCAATCTGCAACTCCGACAATGGGCGCAGCAGGCTGAAATACCGGATCTCCGTGTCTAAGAAGCTACCGATGTACTCCATGAAATCCCGCTCAAACTCATAGCTCTTGGAATACTGGTGATTCACAAAAGACCCCACCACCGTGGACTCGTTAGCGCTGGATTCGTTGGACAGGGCAATGTAACGGATGCCCTGCAAATACGCGGAAATAAAGGTAGAGAACGCCACCACCGCAGAAAACGGAATATGGCCGTTTAAGAAGCCGCGCTTGTTCATTTCCAAAATCCTAGTGTCCAGCTTACGGTTTACAAAACAGGTCTTGTACTCTCTGTCTGCCGCTGCCAGCACATTCTCCACCGTAGCGTCCTTATTGATACGATAAATCGTCACATCCTCGTTCCGGAGCACCTCCATGGACACCACGGAATCCTTGCCGCCGCCCACCGGCACAAGACAACCGGAGTAGGATGCGGTATCGGTAAGCCGGCCCGGCGCACCGGTAGTTTCTCCGGCAAGCCCGTCTGCTCCGCCGGCCGCCTGCTCACACACAATCGTCAGAAGATTCTCCTCCGACACCTCAATGCCGTTCACATACATAAACTCACCGAGACCGTTGTAAAACAGCTTCCGCCACCACTTATTCTGCCACTCCGTCAGACTTCCGCACTGTACCCGAAGCACCGGCGCGCAGGTCACCTTCCAGTAGCTGATGGCCTCCGCCATACCAAGCTCAAACAACAGACGATGTACAATCGCCTCATCCACCGCCTTCCCCGCATCCGGGAACTTCCACACCGTTTCAAACTCCGACAGCCCCGGAATCTCGTAGGAAAAGGTCACCTGATAGAAGCCCTCCGTCACCTCAACTGAAAAGCCCTTATACAAAAACTCTTTATACTGCTCTCTTAAAGAAAAAAAATCCATGTTCTAACCTCTTTTACCGTTCAATTACATTATCTCTGCCATACTATTTCAATATATTCCCGAAAAAGGGGAACTATGTTTCCCGCGATTTCGGATATATCTTCATCAAATAACAGAAAGTCCAAAGTTCATTATACTCTTTTTTATGATGTTACGCAAGTAAGTGACATTTTTCCAACCGTTTTTTCTTCGTTTTTGACATTTTTCCAACCATTTTCCTTTCACTTTTGACATTTTTCCAACAAGCAAGGCCCGGAACCACGTTCCGAGCCTGCACTATCTCACTACTCTTATTCCAAGCAAACCAATCACGCCTTCTGCTTTGCAATCCATGATTCTGAAACAGCAATCGTATTCCTCGTATTCTCCCCTTCGCAATAAGTATCCGAAACATACCTTTGAATTGCCTTTTCCACAGACGCATTCAGCGTCTCTCCCTGTCTCATAGCCACAAGCACCAACTTTTTATGCAATTCCGAGGATATGCGCACATTAAACATCCCTTTATACTCTTTATCCGGCTCTTTCCCGACTTCCTTGCAGAACGTCAAGTAATCATCTACTGCCGCATGAAACTCTTTTTCCACATCTTTGATATCATCGCATTCGAAATCTACAAAATCTCCGATTCCTTCGATTTTCCCTCTAAGAACAAACTCTTCGGAATCAAACTCAACCTTTGTGTGATATCCTTTATATTCCAAAATATTATTCTTTATTATCTCTACACATCTCCTAAACCGGTCAGAAAATCCAACAGCGCCTTTACCGCTCCCTGCTTCATAATATCTCCCGGATGCGGTTTATGTAACATAATAACTTTTTTATCTGCTTCCCGATAAAAATCGTATTCTTTCTTTTGCTTTCTCGTTTTTACTCATAATACACGGCCTCACCCCAATGTAACTAGCCTTTAGTTACATAATACTATCAATCCTCCGTTTTGTCAACGGTAAGATATTACTGATTTCTAGTAAATATGCACAATGATTTCCGTAACAAAAAAGCCCTGAAAACGCAGTGTTTTCAAGGCTTTTGGAATCCTAATCCCTTCTAAACAAATCTCTCGTATACACCTTCTCCTGCACATCATCCAGGCAGGAGTCGTAGCGGTTGGCGATGATCGCGTCGCACTGCGACTTGAATGCTGAAAGGTCATTGACAACCAGGCTGCCGAAGAAGGTGGTGCCGTCCTCGAGAGTCGGCTCGAAGATCACAACCTTGGCACCCTTTGCCTTGATGCGCTT
>JAZUBD010000416.1:0-6961 GCA_045638305.1 Lachnospiraceae bacterium | reverse complement strand
CCGTGTGTTTTATATGTTATATTCCGCATCCGGTTTGTACGAACCGGAGGGAATGGAACAATTCCCGGAGTGTAAGAAGGCGTTAGATGAGCTGAATGCGCTGGATTACCGCAGTCTTACGGAGGAGCAGTACCGGGAGGCAAGAAAGACGCTGGAAGATGTTACGGAGTTTATCACAGCCGTCAGCGAAGCATATTTCAGCCTGACGGAGATTATGAATAACCTGATGACGATCCGGTTGACCGAAGGGTATGTAATGCCGGCGGATACGGAAGCTACGGCATGTTGCCGGGATATTTTCCGGATGCTTGCGGAGGGGAAGGATTTTACCGACGTGGAACTGGTGGAGGCGTTTGAGGCCTTTGAAGGTATCCCGGAGCAGATAGAAGAGTTTTTATTTACGGAGGAGGCTTATTTTGACGAGCTTCCTGTGGAGGACAAGCTGTTGGAGGCAATGCTGCAGAAGGTACTCTATACCAGAGTGAGCTATGCAAGACGCCTGCACACCACCAGTATTTTTGTGACGCTGGAGGAGGAGACACATAAGGAGACTTCCTTCGAGCAGATGTTGGATGAGTTCTGTGAGGCGGTAACGAAAGTATTGGAAAACGGACAAAGAGCGGTAAATCGCGGTGTTATGGCACGCGTGATTCAAAATCTTCCGCTTCCGTTTACGAGAAAGTCCGATATACAGAAGTATGTTTTGGCGGCACTTGAGAATTGTCACGATATGTCGGAGAAGACAGCAGCAATGCGGGCAATCCGTGAATTGGCAGAGGGGATGTAGTACATGGTAGTTTGGAAGGAAGCGTTATATGTGGCCGGGATACCGGAAAAAAGACAAAAACGCATTATGAAAGCCATCGGGAAAAAGCGTCCGGTTAAGGATGTTTATCTTTTGACGGCTCCTTCCAACGAAGCAAATTGCTTGGAATACGTTAAGGCGAATCAATTATTGCAGCCCTATTACCGAAAAAAAGAGATTACGGTATATGGCTTGGCAGGCAGCGAAGGGGCGGCCCAGGAGCTGGCAGCCTCCATGCTTTGCGAGACCTATATGGCAACGGGAGATTTTCAGGTGATTTCCCATCTGGAGAAAAAATCCGGTAAGGAGGGTGATGGCTCATGACGGCGGTATTGCATGTGCTTTTGCTTCTGCTTAAGTGGATAGGGATTCTCTTACTTGTACTTTTAGGGTTACTGCTTCTTATTGTGCTTTTGGTACTTCTGGCACCGGTACGGTACCGGGGACGGATTGATAAAAAGGAGGCGCCCGAGGAGATCTTCCGGGCGGACGGTCTGGTGTCGTGGCTGAATCCTTTGTTACGGGTAAGAGTGCGTTTTGCGGAAAAAAAGCTGCATTATACGGTGCGAATTTTCGGGATTTGTTTGTTAAACAGTGACAAACAGAAGAAGGACAAGCCTGTAAAAGAAAAAAAGAAGAAAGCCAAGAAAACAAAAAAAGAGAAAAAGAAGAAACAGGAGCCGGAAAAGGAGACCACAGGAACGGTTTCGGCGGGACATGAGACCGAAGGAATCGGAAGTACGGTGGAACCGGCAGAGAAACCGCAGGAGAGTCAGAAACCTGTATCGGATACGGAGGATATATCAAGTGCCGGCGGGACTTCGGAGACTTCCGGGCAGACCTCGTCCCAAGCATGGGATGATGTGTCGGGAGAGACCGGTGAATTCGAAGAAAAAAAGAAGAAATCCCTGTTTACAAAAATAAAACAGAGTATTGAGAAGATAAAGGCGATTCCGGAAAAAATAAAACAAAAGGTTGCCCATATTGTAAAAACGGTAAAGCTTTTGTGGCATAAGAAAGAGAAGGTGGTTCTCTTTTTACAGGATGAGCTTCATAAAACGGCAATCGGGAAGGCTTGGGATACGATAAAACAGATTCTTCGCCATGTATTGCCCGGAAAGATAAAGGGACATGTAGAATTCGGTACCGGAGACCCGGCGTCTACGGGAAAGGCATTGGGTGTGTTGGGAGTATTGTATGCCTGGTACGGAAAGGGTGTTACCATAGTACCGGATTTTTATGAAAAACGAGTAGTGGCAGAACTGGAGTTTAAAGGAAGAATCCGGCTCGGGAGCTTGCTTGTGAAGGGACTGCGCTTAATACGGGATAAGCACGTAAAGCGCTTTATCAACAATTTTAAGAAGTTACTGAAGGTGTTAAAACAGAAAGCAGAATAGGAAAGCGCAAGGGCGCGGAAAGGACATTGAGATGGCAGAAAACAATTTTAATGCAACCGTAGAAGCTTTGTTTAAGGGAATGGACGGATTTTTGACTACCAAGACCGTAGTGGGAGATGCCGTAAAGTTTGACGACGGAACGATTATTTTACCGCTTGTGGATGTAAGCTTCGGCGTGGGTGCCGGTGCGTTTGCAGGTGAAAAGAAGAACAATGCCGGTGGTGGTATGGGCGGAAAGATTTCCCCGAGCTGTGTGTTAGTCATTAAGGACGGTCATGCGAAGCTTGTAAATGTAAAAAATCAGGATGTAGTAACCAAGGTAATCGATATGGTTCCGGACGTTTTGGACCGATTTAAGAAGGACAAGACGGAAAAAGCGGATATGGATCAGAAAATCAACGAGGTAGTAGAGGGCTTAGAATAGCGGATTTATCGCGATTTTTGAAGAAAAATAAAAAAATAAAAATTTTTCTTGCATTCTTTCGCTTCTTCTGCTAGAATAGATTTGTTTGTAGGCCATAGCCTTGAATTTCTATTAAGGAGGTGCAATTGACATGGCTAGATGTGCGGTTTGCGACAAGGGAGCCCTGTTTGGTATGCAGATTAGTCATTCCAGAAGCCAGGTTTCCGGAAGAGCTCATAAAATGTGGAAGTCTAACATTAAGTCCGTTAAGGTTAAGGTTAACGGCGGCGCAAAGAAGATGTACGTATGTGCAGCTTGCTTAAGAGCCGGCAAGGTTGAGCGCGCTTAATTGATGCTCACATAGCGGAATGAATATTAGGGATTTTGCAGGGCGGGTGTTTTGCAAAGTCCCTTTTCGCGTATGAGGCCTAGCGGCAAAACAGATGATACCCCAGTACAAGGAACAACACAATGAGTAAAACGGTGAGCAGGGCACTTCGCAGAAAAAAGGTCAGAAGCATGCCTACTGCAATCCAGAACAGTATAAAACCGACGACTTTTCGCATGAAATCACCTTAAAAGCCCTGAATTAGTACAGGATATGCAGGATTTTTACATGTGTTCTCGGTTTTTTTGAAAAATAGGTTCACTTTTTAGTAAAAATGAGGTATACTAGAATAGATACATAATCCTAGGACATAGGAAATGGGTAAAAGGAGGGGTAATAATGAACGCTACGATGAATACGGAACTCGGAAATGTGGTAATCGATACCGAAGTAATTGCGAAGTATGCGGGCTCTGCAGCGGTAGAGTGCTTCGGTGTGGTCGGTATGGCAGCGGTTAACGTGAAGGACGGTATCGCAAAGCTTCTTCGCAGAGAGAGTCTGAACAGAGGCGTGAATATTACGGTAAACGATAATAAGATTACGGTTGATTTTCATATTATTGTTTCTTACGGTGTGAGTATTTCCGCAGTGGCCGATAATCTGGTCAGCAATGTGCGGTACAAGATTGAAGAATTCTCCGGTCTTCCGGTAGAAAAGATTAATATCTATGTAGAGGGTGTCAGAGTCATTGATTAGAAATGATGCATCTTATGCATGAAGGAGGATAAACGGTGAGTATGATGACGATTGATGCGGGTATGGTTCAAAAGTGTTTTCTTTCGGGAGCTAAGCGCATCGAGGCTAATAAAGAGTATATCAATGAGTTAAATGTATTTCCGGTTCCGGATGGTGATACGGGTACCAACATGACGCTTACGATTATGTCGGCGGCAAAGGATGTTGCGGCACTTGAGAATCCGTCCATGGAGCAGGTGTGTAAGGCAATCTCCAGTGGTTCTCTGCGCGGAGCAAGAGGTAATTCAGGTGTTATTCTGTCTCAGTTATTCCGTGGTTTTACGAAGGAATTAAAGGAACAGAAGGATGTAAGTGTAACGGTGCTTGCGGCAGCCTTTGAACGTGCGGTGGAGACTGCGTATAAGGCAGTTATGAAGCCGAAGGAAGGTACGATTCTGACTGTGGCAAGAGGTGGTGCGGAGCGTGCGAGACAGCTGGCAGACGAGGGTACCACGGATGTTCTTGTGTTTGCGGAAGAGATTGTAGCACATATGAAGGAGGTTCTGGATATTACTCCGGAGCTTTTACCGGTATTAAAGGAAGCGGGAGTGGTGGACTCCGGCGGACAGGGACTTCTTACCATTATGGAAGGTGTGCTGGATGCTCTGAACGGCAAGGAAACGGATTTTACCCTTACGGTATCCGCTCCGAGTACGAAGGCAGCAACCGGTGCGGCAAACGACAACATTTCTACGGCGGATATTAAGTTCGGCTATTGTACCGAGTTCATTATTATGGTGGAGAAGCACTATGATATGGATGAGGAGTTAAAGTTTAAGGCTTATCTGGAATCCATCGGTGATTCTATCGTTGTGGTTTCCGATGAGGATATTGTAAAGGTGCATGTACACACCAACGATCCGGGTCTTGCGATTCAGAAGGCGTTAACCTACGGTTCTTTGACGAAGATGAAGATTGATAACATGCGTGAGGAACATAACGAGCGCGTGATTCAGGGAGCAAGTCAGGCTCAGCCGGCAGAAGAGAAGCCGGTAGAGAAGGCACCACGCAAGCAGTTCGGATTTGTAACGGTTTCCATCGGCGAGGGACTGAATGAGATTTTCAAGGGAATCGGTGCAGATTATATCATCGAGGGCGGTCAGACTATGAATCCGTCCACCGAGGATATGTTAACTGCTATCGAGAACGTAAACGCGGATACGATTTACATTCTTCCGAATAACTCCAATATCATTCTTGCGGCAGAGCAGGCTGCGAGTCTGACAGAGGATAAGGAGATTGTGGTAATCCCGTCTAAGACGGTTCCGCAGGGTATTACGGCGCTGATTAATTTCATGCCGGATAAGTCTGTAGAGGACAATACCAAGCGCATGACCGAGGAGATGCAGAATGTAAAGACCGGTCAGGTAACGTATGCGGTTCGTGATACTTCTATGGACGGCAAGGAGATTAAGGCCGGAGATTACATGGGCATCGGTGATAAGACCATTTTTTCCGTAGGCGGAGACATTGCGGATGTTACATTTGAACTGTTAGAGTCTCTGATGGATGAGGATTCCGAACTGGTAAGCCTCTATTACGGTCAGGACATGACGGAAAAGGAAGCAAATGCACTTGCCGACAGAGTGATGGAAGCATATCCGGACGTAGATGTAGAGGTACATCCGGGAGGACAGCCGATTTACTATTACGTACTTTCGGTGGAATAATACGGACAATGCACGAGATGTGTTTGTCATAGATGAAAATTAGGAGGATAATACAATGGAAAAGACAAAGTTGGGAATTTCTGTAGCTTTATTCAGTGCGCTTACCTTTTTATGCGGATATCTCGGAATTACCGCATTAGTATTGGTAGCAGGCTACATCTTACTTCGCGAGGAGAATAAGTCCTTAAAGAAGGCTGCGGTAGGTACGATTGTGCTGTATCTTGCATTTGCTGCATTAGGTATTTGTGTCGGCCTTTTGAGCAACTTCTTCAGCCTGGTTAACTTCGGCGGTTGGATGTACGGCACCGCGATGTATACAATTACCAACGGTTTCACTTCTACCTTAAGCACTCTTTTGGATATTGCAGAGAAGGTAGTATACGGCTTATTGGCATTGTTCGCATTACTCGGTAAGGAAGTAAAGATTCCGGTAATCGATAAGTTTGTAGAGAAGCATTTCTAAGAAGAACGATAAAGTACGAGGGGCTGTCGCACGCCGTGCGGGAGCCCCTCTTTCATGCAGGTAAAGTGAGCGCGAAGCGAAAATGCTTATACGAAAGAAATGAAATGAGGATGCGCCCACGACCGAGCGGCAAATTATATTGAAAGGGGGGACGGGATGCGACAAACAGATAACATTACCTGTATCAAGGGAATCGGAGACAAGACAGCTAAGCTTTTGCAGAAGCTTGATGTGGTGACGGTAGGTGATTTGCTTTCCTTTTATCCGCGAACCTATGAGACCTATGAGCTTCCGACCCCAATCGGAGAGTTAAAGGAAGGAAAAATCGCCACGATTGAAGCATCGGTCATTAAAAGTGCGGATGTGACCAGATACCGGAATTTGCAAGTGTTGACCTGCGTGGTAAAGGATCCGTCCGGCAGTATGAAGCTGACCTGGTATAACCAGCCGTATATGAAGAATCAGTTGACTATGGGGACCAGACATTTATTCCGGGGTAAAGTTGTACGGAAAAAGGGCGCTCTTGTCTTGGAACAGCCGAAAAAATATAGCCGGGAGGAGTACGGAAGGCTGCTAAAGGTGCTACAGCCGGTATACAGTCTGACCGAAGGCCTTCGAAACGGTATTATTTCAAAGGCAGTAACGGCAGCTTTGGTTGAATGCGAACGGGAGCCGGAGCGTTTGCCGGCGAAGATAGCAAAGGCCCATGATCTTATTTCCCATCGTGCGGCGGTAGAAGAGATTCATTTTCCGAAAAGCATGGAGACCTTAACCGAAGCGAGACGGCGGCTGGTGTTTGAGGAATTTTTCCGATTTATGTTGTTGCTTACCCATCATAAGGAGCAGAAGGGAAAGGAAATCAATCATTGCCCGATACGGGACACAGAGGCCTGTGAGCAGTTGATTGCGGCGCTTCCTTACGAATTGACCGGTGCCCAGAAGAAGGTTTGGGAGGAAATTAAGAAGGATATGGCGGGTGGAGGAACCATGGCCCGTTTGGTGCAGGGAGATGTGGGCTCCGGTAAGACCATTCTTGCCATGCTTTCCATGCTGGCGGCAGTGTCGTCAGGCTATCAGGCGGCACTGATGGCACCGACGGA
>JAZUBD010000415.1:0-4161 GCA_045638305.1 Lachnospiraceae bacterium | reverse complement strand
AACCGGGAGGCAAAAGCGTTTTACCGCGAACAGTTCGGAAAGATTGACGGAATACTGACAGCACCGGTAGAACTTTCCCAAAGAGAGCTGCAGAGTCTCGGAGTAGAGGATATGACGCTGGTTGCATACGGACGACTTCCGCTTATGGTGTCGGCACACTGTGTGAAGAAATCCATGGGGCTTTGCAGAAATAAAAAGGGTATGGAGTGCATGGAAGATACGGAGCCGGTTGTATTGACGGACCGTGTGGGAAAGAAGCTACCGGTAAAGCAGAATTGTTTGGAATGTTACAATCTGATTTATAATCCGGAATGCCTATCGCTTCTTGATGGGACGGATACGGTGGAACGTCTGCGTCCGTATGCAATCCGGTTGGATTTTACCTTTGAAACGAAGGAAGAAACAGAACGTATTTTAAGGAGTGCGGACGGTGGAGTCGCGCCGGTAACCGGTCCGGGCTATACCAGAGGGCACTTAAAAAGAGGGGTGGAATAAAGAATGGAAACGGCGTTTCTGGCGTTAGTAAATTACGGTACGGCGGGATTGTTGCTTGCGTATAACGTGCAGGCCTTTCTTTGCATGCGAAAGAGAGAGCAGGGGCGGAAAAAATCTTTAGCGGTAGCCATGAAGGCGGAAATCGCTTTGATTTTTGCGCTCTGCTTTTTTACGTTGTATTTGCGAAGCGGGGAGGGAAGGTATCTGTTGTTTTTCGGAATACAGTTTGTCATATACAGTATTCTGGATTATGTATACGAACGGTTATATCCGAAGATGTCCGGCCTGTTGTTTGACCACATGATGTTGCTTTTATGCGTGGGTTCGGTGCTGTTGGCAAGACTGGATTTTAGCGGTGCGGTCCGACAGTTTGTTATTGTGGCTGCGGCGCTGGTGGCGGCATTGTTTATACCTGCTTTTATCCGGGCAATGCACCGTATCGAACGATACGGTTACGTGTATCTGGCGGGTGGAATCGCAATCCTTTTGCTGGTTTTTTTCTTTGCGGGAGAACGTTTGGGGGCGCGCATCTGGGTAAAGCTGTTCGGCGTGGCCATGCAGCCCTTTGAGTTTGTAAAGATTTTGTTTATTTTCGGTTGTGGGGCGGTACTTCTCAGGGCAAAGTCGTGGAAGGGTACACTGGCCGGTATGGCTTTGGCGGGCGTGCACATTTTACTGATGGCGGCATCGAAGGATTTGGGCGGTGCGCTGTTGTTTGCTGTGGTATTCTGGATATTATTGTATTGCTCCGACGGAAAGAAGCGATGGATTTTCGGAGGCTTGGCGGCGGCAAGCGGAGCCTGCGTTGCGGCATATTATTTGTTTTCCCATGTACAGGTCCGGGTGCTGGCGTGGAAGGATCCCTTTGCGGTGGTAGACAACGAAGGCTATCAGCTGGCCCAGTCGTTATTTGCCATCGGGAACGGAGGTTTTTTCGGCACGGGACTGTTTAAGGGGGCCCCGGAGCAGATTCCGGTGGTAACTACCGATTATATATTTTCTGCGGCATGTGAGGAGCTTGGCGCACTGTTTGCGCTGGGACTTCTCGGAATCTATGTACAATGTATGATTTTGCTGATCCGGATGGCAGAACGTTTTTCGGAAGATTATTACCGGTTGGTGTTTACCGGTTTTGCGGCAATGTTTACAACACAGGTGTTGTTAAATGTGGGCGGCGTAACAAGAATGCTTCCTTCTACGGGAGTACCGCTTCCTTTTGTCAGTGCAGGCGGCAGTTCGGCAGCCAGTATGGTATTGATGTTTATGCTGATTCAGGGAATGCAGGAACAATGCGGTGCACAAGCAGTGGCGAAACGTTATAAGGACGGATTTGTACCGGGCGTTCTTACGGAAAAAGCAAGGGGAGCTCTTCGCCGGTGTTTGCTCGTTTTCCCGGCGATATTACTGGTGGTGGCATTTTACTTTACGGTGTTTATTTGTACGGAAGCCCGGACGGTGATTTTCAACTCTTATAACCGGAGACAGGCAAAGCTCGAGGAACAAAATGCCAGAGGGGCGATTTATGATGCGGACGGAAAACCGCTTGCCTTTACGATGCTTTCCGAAGAGGAAGAGGTGAGAAAGTATCCGTACGGAAGACTGTATGCCCATGTGGTGGGTCAGGTGAATAACGGTTCCAGCGGACTGGAGGCGGTGAAAGAAATTGATTTGTTGTCGGCGTCTACCGGTGAACTCAGTAAGCTTTTATATCGCATGAAGGATGCGCAGATTCCGGGAAATAATTTGTTCACGACGCTTCGTACCGATTTACAGGAGAAGGTCTATGAGACACTTTCGGGATATTCGGGAGCGGCCTGTGTGACGGAAGTGTCAACCGGAGCCTTATTGGCATCGGTTTCTTTGCCGGATTTTGAACCGGAGAACCCGGCCGGGCCCGGGGAGGAAGAGGAGAACGGTCCTTTTTTTAACAGAGTCTTTTACGGTGAGTATCCGGTAACGGATGCCATAGAGTGGTTCCAGACAGCGGCGGTATCCTATGAAGGAGACGTGCCGACACCGTTCGGGGAGACGGTGGTGACCGACGGAACGGTGCTGACCCCGTACGGAGCAGCGGTGTTTGCGGGAGCATGCGGAGCGGACGGTGTATATAAAACACCCCATGCGGTAAGTAAGCTTACGGATGCTTCGGGGAAGGAGATATATCGTACGGAAACAGAGACATACCGATTGTTGAATAAAGAAGAGGCAAAGCGCTATTACGAGAGAATGTCCGTAAAAGAAACCGTAGACGGGCTTGCCTACCGGTATGTCGAGACGGAGGTGGCCTCCGGTACTTCGGGGAAAAAGCATTGCCTGGCTACGGCACTTTTCCCGGCAGAGAATCCTAAGGTGGCGGTATGTGTGGTTTTTGAATTTCAAAACGGAGTGAGAGACGGCAGGTTGCAGACGGCCACAGAGCAGATTTTACAAGGACTTACACTGCCGGAATAGTCGTTGGAAGCAGGAGGTAAGAAAGGAAATTTCAGAAACCTTATGCAGAACGGTTGCAAAGTTGACGGAAATGATGTATACTTATAGTCAGTTATTGATGTCACACCAGCAGGAGGTATTGCAATGGTAGAAGCAACCAGCTGCGGCGGTGTAGTTATATTCAGAGGGAAGATATTACTACTGTACAAAAATTACAAAAACAAGTATGAAGGATGGGTACTGCCGAAAGGCACCGTAGAGGAAGGAGAAGAGTTTAAGGATACGGCGATACGTGAGGTCAAGGAAGAGACCGGTGTAGATGCACAGATTATTAAGTATGTGGGCAAGAGCCAGTATACCTTTAACACTCCGCAGAATACGGTTTTAAAAGATGTGCATTGGTATTTGATGATGTCTGACAGCTATTATAGCAAACCGCAGCGTGAAGAGTATTTCATGGACTCCGGCTATTACAAGTTTCACGAAGCATATCATATGTTAAAATTTGCAAACGAGAAGCAGATTTTAGAGCAGGCGTATAACGAATATGTGGACCTGAAAAAGAGTAATCTCTGGGGCAACAAAAAGTATTTTTAGTAAGAAAGAGAGCGATTGTGAATGCAGTCGCTTTTTTCTTTTCTATTGCTTTTTTTAGGGGAGTCGGATAAAATAAAAGTAGGTAATGTTACAAAGGAGGTTCGGGGTATGAAGAAAAATTCGTTTTGGATGAAATCGGCGTGTATGATCGGTGCGGTCATTGCTCTTTTCGGATTATTATTGGTTATGACAAAGGAATACCGGCAGGCAATCCGCGGAATGTCTTCCCTTTCGTATTTTAATTATAATCCGGTGGTTCTTTTGTGGCTGATTATTATGGCAGGACTGGTGGCTATCGGTCTTCTGATATGGTTGGCAAAGATGATTTTCGACCGGGAACAGCTACTTACGGAGGCGGCTATGGAGGTCCGAAAAGTGACTAACAATATTCATGCCGGTGTGGTAAATTATGTCCCGGAAGGAATTTGTAAGATTGTTTATGCCAGCCGCGGATATTATGAAATTATCGGTATGGACCGTACAGGGTTATATGAGATTTATCAGAACAGTCTGCTAGGTTTAATTCCGCCGGAATATCACGAGTTTTTCCTGAAAGCAGCACCTTTAGAACCGGAGGAACATGGGGAAGAGACCATACGGATGCATGATTGTAACGGGAAAAACTATTGGATGCAGGTG
>JAZUBD010000414.1:0-1059 GCA_045638305.1 Lachnospiraceae bacterium | reverse complement strand
CCCTGCACCGACTGCAACTCCGCGTCCAACCGCAACTCCGCGCCCGACTGCAACTCCGCGCCCGACCGCGACTCCGCGTCCGACTACAACTCCTCAGCCGACCGCGACCCCGCGTCCGACTGCGACTCCGGCACCGGGCTCCGGCAATACCCAGAACGGTGTATTGGCTGACGGCTGGTATTACATTAAGAGCCCGTACGCTCAGAAGTACCTTCAGGCAGACGATAACAGAGGCGGTAACAGCGTTAATGTAGAAATCGGTACCGGTACCGGTGTTGCCGGCCAGAAGTGGTATCTGACCAATACGGGCGACGGCTACATTACTTTAAAGAACGGTCACGGATATATGTTAGATGTGGAGTACGGCAACAATACCGACGGCGCTAACATCCAAACCTACTCCGCAAACGGCGCAGATGCCCAGAAGTTTAAGCTTGCCGCCATCGACGGCCGCTCCTACGGAATCACCACTAAGGCGTCCGGTGATACCAAGGGATTGGACCTTTATAACTGGGGCAACTACGACGGCACCAACGTATGCCAGTGGACCTACTACGGGGCAGACAACCAGAAGTGGATTTTCGAACCGTGCGGTAACTAGGTTATAACCAGGATTATATATCCCATACAATCACTTTTAGAACACACGGAAAGGCACCTTCCCACAACCCATGGGACGGTGCCTTTTCCTCTTATAACCTATTCTTAGCTTATACTATTCTGCTTCCGCTTCGGACTCCGGTGCCGCACTGCTTTCCGTTTCATCCTCTTCTTCGTCAGTTTCCGTAGTAACCGCAACAATCACTACTTCTTCAAATTTGTCCGTCTCTCCCTCTTCCGTGACAATTTCCATCTCGAGCGGCTCTCCTTCTTCTACTTCCATCTCAATGATACCGTAAAGTACGTCACCGTCCTGCTTCCAGGTCACTTCCTGCTCCGTTTCCACACCGTTAATCCAAACCTTCATCTTACCGATCCAGGTTTCTCCGGTAGCTGCATAACAGATTCCGTTGGATACCACTACGGTAATCACCAGTGCCAACACCGAAGTCGGAGGCC
>JAZUBD010000413.1:0-5973 GCA_045638305.1 Lachnospiraceae bacterium | reverse complement strand
AGAACGACATGGCTACGATCCGACTTAGCAGCGTTATCACGTAGTTCTTAGGATCATCCTGTATCTCCTCAAGCTCAATCATACCGATTTCCACCGTTATCGTCGAACCGGTTGCTTCAAAATCAGCCCTCACCTTTTCTGCCGCTACCTGATGTATTGTTTCGTACAATACACACGGCGGGTTATATATGGCATCCTTCGCCCACCGCAAATCAGCCTTATCATTCAACTCCCAAAGAAGTCTAGTTGCCGTTACCTTTTCCGGTCCTAATTCCGTAAGAATCACCTTATAGGTTGCCGTAATCGGAACAAACTGCTCTTCCGTCTCGTTCGGAGTTTCGGTTACCTCCGGCGTCGCCGTCGGTTCCGGGGTTGCAGTCGGTTCCGGTGCTTCGTTTTCTTTCGGCACCGGTGTTGCCGTTACTTCCTTAATTGACTCCGCTTCTTTTCCTCCGTCACCGCAAGCCGCAAAACAAAGTAACACTGCCAATAAGAAAATTCCGAATTTTCTGCTCATCCTTTACTCCTCCTGATTTATAGCAATCCATGACATACTTTATCACACATTACGGGGTTCTGTCCATAGTAAAGAACAAACTGAGTACTCTCAAGCATAAGAATACCCCGTTTTTATCAACCTTTTAATTCCGGTTTTCTATTTCACTGATTAAATCATACACGCCATCCTCCGACAGCACGCCACGTTTTAAGTCTCGCGGCAGTTCCCCTCGCTCGTCGCATTCGAAGTCCTTTAACCACTGGCCTCCCTCATAATATTCCAGCAAGGTCTGCCACTTTTTTTGCAAAGCTTCACTCTTATATACTGCTTTCGAATCCTGCTTTGTCGCCTCTGCGATTTCATCAAAACACTGTTCCATCTGCTTCACCCGGGCAACAATTTCTTCCGGCTTTTCCTTCACACGACATCGGAACATTCCCGTAGACTTATGAATATAAAAAGCCCCGTCCCGTTCTATGATTTCTTCCACCTTAAAAATAAACTCCTCCTTCCGGTTCTTAATCAATTCACTTGCATTCCCCGGATAAGAAAATACATATTCATA
This sequence comes from Lachnospiraceae bacterium, assembly GCA_045638305.1. Classification (GTDB taxonomy): domain Bacteria; phylum Bacillota; class Clostridia; order Lachnospirales; family Lachnospiraceae; genus SIG307. The sequence continues at coordinate 4,909 of JAZUBD010000413.1, read as the reverse complement.
CACCGGCTCCGCCGCATCTACCAAAAGGTCCGAATCGCAAATCACACATTCGATATTGTCAAATACCGTTTGGAGCTGTTCTCTGCCGTTTTCCAATCGAAAACCGCAGGATATCCGGTGAAACGGCACTTCGATTTTGGCATCAAACCGCTCCACAAAATCATGCAACTCCTGCATGTGGGTATCTCCTATGGTTGTGGCGCAGAACATCCCGTCCGGCTTTAGTAATTGCTTCACCTTCCGGAACAACTCTTGCCGCTTCTCCACATGATACAACATATGATTGGCCGTAATCCGGTCAAAGCTTCCGAGCAGCGCCAGACAATTGGCATCCGCCACCTGATAAGAGATCTTGATGTTCTTTTCTTCAAAGATATCTCGTTTTGTTGCCAGATTATCTTTCGCCTTCTCTAACATTCCCTCGGAATAGTCCGTCAAAAGAAACGTAAGATTCCGCGGTAAATGCTCCGCCATCGCCACCAGATTCGCTGCATTTCCGCAACCGAGGCAAAGAATCTCCATGCCTTCGGAAAGCTCCAGATTCTCCAAAACCCAGTCTGCCCACGGCTTCTTTCCGGTACTGTAATTGTGCAGATTAATACGGCGATTTAAGTTATCGTCATTACGATACTGCTTAATAATCATATCCGAAACTTCTAAAATCCGAATCGCCTCCAGCAGATTTTCCCAAGTCTTTCCCGCCTCTGCCGTCTGCACCTTATCTACCGCATCAATGACCCGGTCCAAATGACGCTTCTTTTCATTCAAAAGCTTCTTCTGCTCCTGCAAAGACTCCTCAAGACTCAGCGTACTGTTGCAAACCGTCTCTCTAATCTGCTCCAACGACATGCCCAAATACCGCAGCAATAAAATCCGCTGCAATGTCACAAAGGAAGACTCGTCATAATACCGGTACCCCGCCTCGGAATACCCTACAGGTTTAAGCAAGCCCTTCTCGTCATAAAACCGTATCGTCTTCGATGATACTCCGGAAATCTTTCCAAACTCACCGATGGTGTATCTCTTATTTTCCATAAAAACCTCCGTCTTCAAAGTAATATTCTGTTGCAGGCGGATGTCCGGACCATCCTCACACCCTGAGTATAAACCTTCCCGTTAATGGAAGGTCAAGCGTTTTTTTCAATAACTTCCTTCACCAGCTGCCAGGCAATGCTTCCTTCACGGATTTTGCCGTGAGCCTCATGAAACGGCACCCACTCCGCATCGTCTACTTCTTTTGACAGCACAAGCGCATTCTTTTTTACCTTTGCATGGAAACCGAGCATTAACATCTCTTTCTGCTCGTACGGATAGCTTCTCACAAAGGAAATCTCTTCCACCTTCTGCCCGATTTCTTCTTCAATCTCACGAGCTGCCGACGTTTCCGCCGACTCTCCGATTTTCATAAACCCGGATACACATACATAGCGGGTCGCAGATAAATTGGTCTGCTTTAACAAGGCCACCTCACCGCACTCATTCGTTACCGCACAAATGACACAGGTAGAAAACATATCAAACAGAGGGACATTGCACGGTTCGCAAAACGGCACCAGGCCCTCGTCACCGATTTCTTTTTTCGTTAATTTACTTCCGCAATGGGGACAATAGGTAAAACGCATAGCACATACTCCTTACTTTAAATTTTCCCAGTCAATCCGCTCGTTCTTGTAAAAGAACTCCCGGTCTCTTTCTCCGATTTCACGAAGCACACGGCACGGATTGCCTACCGCTACCACGTTTGCCGGAATGTCCTTTGTCACAATACTTCCCGCACCGATGACAGAGTTATCTCCGATGGTCACGCCCGGCAAAATAATGGCACCGCTGCCGATCCACACATTCTTTCCAATATGTACGGCCTTCACATACTGCATTCTTTTCTTCCGAAGCTCCGGGTTAATCGTATGATTCGTGGTTGTAATCACCACATTCGGCGCAAACATGGTATCATCTCCCACGAAAATCTCCGCATCATCCACACAGGTCAGGTTAAAGTTTGCATATACATGATTTCCGAAATGTACATTCTTCCCGCCCCAATTGGCACGAAGCGGCGGCTCGATATAGCAGCCTTCTCCCACACTTCCCAGCATTTCCGCAAGCAGCTCCTGTCTTCGTTTGCCCTCCGTCGGGCGGGTCATATTATACTCATATAAAACATCCAGACGACGCATCTGCTCTGCCTGTAATTCCTCATCCCACGGGTCATATACCATTCCTGCCTTCATTCGTTCTCTCTGTGTCATATTGCTCTCCTTTCGCTGACGTATCCTTTTCTATTTGTCAATGGAAAACCATACCGTATATCCCTTCGAGACCCATTGTCCGTCACCGAATTGAATCGTATGCAAGTCCCCCGTTCCGTGCATTCCACAGGAAAACAAATCCCATTCATACGCAAAACCGAAGTCTTTCTTTTTCTCTTTCTTTTCTTTTTTCTCCCGCATCCTATGTTCCCCTCTTTCGTTATACTCTCTTTTATTATAGCAAAAACGCCGCAAAGTTCAACGAAAACTTTACGACGTTTTGCATGGAGAACACCAGCTTATCAGCTTAGCATAACAATATATGAAAATCCTTTCTTAACGCCTACTCCGCTTTCCCGCGGCGAGCATCCAACTCCTCCTGCATCTGTGCCATGGTCTTCCTATCCAGATTGTAAATCATTGCAAGTCCGATAAACTGCATCACCGCACTGAACATATAGAGTGCTGCCACCAGCCAGCACATGTTGTACGCGGTGGAGGCGGACTGTGCACCGACACCCAGCTTGGAGTTATAACCTAATGCACCCATTAACAAGAGTACCACAGACGGTCCCACGCCCTGTGCCAGCTTTCGGAAGAAGGAGTGCAGGGAATATACCGTACCCTCTTCTCTCTTTCCGGTCTTCCACTCGTTATAGTCGATAGCATCTGCCATCAGTGCCCAGGATACACAGGTGTAAATACCCATACCGAGACCAAACACACTGAGAGCTACCATATAAATTACAAGTGCAATCATCTTGTTCGGTATCAGTGGGAATACAAACATCAGAACACCGCCGAAGAGAGATACTACAGTACCTGCAACGGAAGCTTCCTTTTTCCCCCACTTGCCGACAATCTTTTTAATGAACGGCATAAAGAGTAACATCGGCAGGAATCCGATTAACTGTACCACTCCGGACAGTTTTGCCATACCGAAGTAAATAGCAAACATAATGGATGTAGCCGTCATAGCGGACTGCATACCGAGAAACATTCCCATTGCCGCAAGCGTTGCACCGACTGCCGGACGGTTCTTCATGAAGTTACCGAAGGCCTTGATTACATTGAACTTCTCTGTTTCGTTGGTCTTTACCGTATTCTCATCCACACGGATGGTAATCTTCTTAATCATAAACAGGAATGCGATAAAACCGAGCACGCCCATCAAAAGTGCCGCAACAAACACTCTTTCACCGATTAAGTTCTGTACCTGTTCGCCGGTTTCCGCATTGATGACCGGCTCTCCGTTCTCATCCACTACCTTTTCCCAGATAATCATCGGAAGGATAATATTCGGAAGCAAGTTACCGAACATGGAACCGATACTACGCCAGGTAGACAGCTGCGCTCTTTCTCCCGGATCCTCGGTTACCAACGAAAGCATAGAACCGTACGGAACGTTTGCGATGGTATAGCAGGCATCCCAAACGATATAACCGAGAATAAATACAACCGCCTTAATAAACACCGATGCATTCGGTACCGGAATAAATACCAGCGCTCCCGCTACCAGAAGTCCGATGGCACCGATCAAGATATAGGTCTTAAACTTACCCAGCTTATACTTTCTTCTGTCTGCATCAATCATGGAACCGATTAACGGGTCATTGATTGCATCCCAAACCTGCACAGCCAATAACAGTGCCGAAAGCAGTCCGGTCTCCATCATCATGAATACCAACCAGAAAGTCTGTACCGTTCCTTTCAGTGAAAAGCTCATGTTACAGCCGAAATCACCGGCAGCATATGCCACCTTGTCTCTCATACCGAATTTTCTCTTCGTATCCATAGTATTGCCTCCCTCTTGTATTTTGGTGGGGGCAGACATGCCCCCCGGATCTCTTGGTTGCATCTTTCCTATGTCTTACTTTTTCTTTATCTTATTCAACTTCTTGTTAAACTTTAACATTTCATCCTTACTGAGCGGCTTTGCTCCCATAGTTCCCATCATGGAAAGAAGACGCTTTACGGTAAAACCTCCGAGGAAGCCCATCAAATCCTTGCTCTGCATCATGGAGCCCGCATCCACCATGGTCTTCTTGCCCTTCATCGCTTTCTTCATAAGACCGATGAATAAGAGTTTTCCCTTTATTGTCGCAAGCACCTCCGATGCCTTATCGTTAATGGAATAGTAGCCTTCCGGTGCGGTAATCTCAAACCAGTTTAATACATCACCGGTCTCTACCATACGATACGCATCATTAAACTTGTCTACCTTTACAATCTTAGAAGTATCTTCACAATTTCCTGCCTTTGCCACAAGCTCCGTCTCGCCCGCATTCGGTACGTCGAAGTAGAAGAAGTGAATGTCACTGGTCTGTTTGCCGAGGCTCTTACCGTTTACAAATAACTCTACCTCAGGCTGATTGGAATATACCGTTACCTTTGTCACATCTTCTACACGGTCCACATAACGCTTCCCGCAGATGTGTACAAACGGCTCATCGGACAGCCAAGCCTTGTAGGCATAGAAGGAATCCTTCTTGTAGGTTCTGTCAAAGTTCATGAGACCTTTGTGGTTCATACCGTCTTCGCCGCCCTCTGCTCTACCGTCGGCCGCAAAGTCAAACATGTTCCAAACATGGGTCGCCCAAAGATACTTTCTTGTAAATAACTGCTTAATCAGTTCCTCGTGGTAATATGCCTGATATTCT
>JAZUBD010000412.1:0-1395 GCA_045638305.1 Lachnospiraceae bacterium | reverse complement strand
CATATTGGTGGTCATACCTACCGCAATACCTGTGGTGCCGTTAATGAGGAGGTTCGGGAGCATGGCCGGAAGGACCTTCGGCTCCTTTTCACTGTTATCGAAGTTCGGCATAAAATCAACTAAGCCCTGCTCCAAATGGGAGAGGAGTGTCATAGCACCTTCGGAAAGACGGGCCTCGGTATATCGCATGGCTGCGGCACCGTCACCGTCGATGGAACCGAAGTTACCGTGGCCGTCGATTAACGGAATGGCAAGGGAGTAATCCTCGGACATATGAACCAGTGCTTCGTAAATGGAGGAGTCACCGTGCGGGTGATATTTACCCATGGTGTCGCCGACGATACGGGCACTCTTACGGTGAGGCTTCTTTGGGTCTAAGCCAAGCTCCATCATGGAGTATAAAATACGTCTCTGAACCGGTTTCAAACCGTCTCTGACATCCGGAATGGCACGGTCGATAATGGTGTTGACCGCATAGTCACGGAAGGAGGTCTTCATTTCCTCGGAATAATCCAACTGAATGATATTACTGTTTTCAAAATTCTCAGACATGGGACACCTCCTTATACATCAAGCTTCGCGTAGCGTGCTTCTTCCATAATGAAAGCACGACGCGGCGGAACGTTATTACTCATAAGCAAAGTGGTGACCTCGTCGGCCTCCACCGTATCGGTAATGGATACCTGGGCGAGGATTCGGGTCTCCGGATTTAAGGTAGTCTCCCAAAGCTGGTCCGCATCCATCTCACCGAGGCCTTTGTAACGCTGCAGGTCAAGAATCTTCTTGCCTTCCTTGCGGAACTGTTCCAGTTCAAAGTCGTTGAACAAGTACTTTTCGTTCTTGGACTTCTTACCTTTGCCCTTTGCTTTGGACTTCTTGGCACCTTTGGCGGACTTGCCGGCATCCGCGTCGGAGGCAGATGCACTGTCGGCATCTTCTTCACTTGCGCCTTCCGTATCCTCGTAGGTCACCTTATAAAGCGGCGGAAGACCGCGGTAAATCTTGCCCTCTAAAATCAGCTCCGGCATAAACCGGTAGAAGAAAGTAAGGAGCAGGGTGCTGATGTGGGCACCGTCCACGTCGGCATCGGTTAAAATAATAATCTTGTCGAAGCGAAGCTTTGTAATATCGAAATCGTCACTGATGCCGCAGCCGAAGGCCGCAATCATGGACTTGATTTCGTTGTTGACCAAAATCTTATCTAAGGTCGCTTTTTCTACGTTTAAAATCTTACCGCGAAGCGGAAGCACCGCCTGGGTCTTACGATTTCTCGCGGTCTTTACGGTACCGCCTGCAGAATCACCCTCCACGATGTACAGCTCGCATTCCTCCGGCTTACGGGAAGAGCAGGCAGCAAGCTTGCTCTTAAAGTCCACATCCTGCAGCTGCTTTAAT
>JAZUBD010000411.1:0-2537 GCA_045638305.1 Lachnospiraceae bacterium | reverse complement strand
GGGCACAATTTATATTTTTGAGCAGATTTATCTCGGGAAGAAGTCTTTCCAGGATATCGATTGGGTCAAGAAGGTGCTGGAGTCCAAATTATCTACGGAGGTACTGGAGAAGACGAAGAAGCTTCTCGGAATGACCGATGGGGAATTAGATGCCAAGAAATTGGCAAAAATGATATTGGATGCGATTAAGGGCGCAAAAAAATAAGAGGTTAATTACATGAAAAGAAGGATTTCCTTATCCACGACACATATGATTTTGTTAAGCTTCCTCCTTGCGATTTTGATTGGAAGCGTATTACTTGTGTTTCCGATTTCCTCCGCAAACGGGAAATCTATCCCTTATACGGATGCATTGTTTACGGCAACTACGTCTGTTTGCGTGACGGGACTTGTAACGGTAACGACTGCTTCCGCATGGAGTTTTTTCGGACAACTTATTATTTTACTGTTGATTCAAATCGGCGGTCTCGGAATTATTACGATTTTGTCCGGCTTTATGATTGGGCTACATAAGAAAATCGGCCTCGGAGACAGGTTGCTTCTTCAGGATGCCTTTAACCTGAACTCAATGGCAGGAATTGTTAAGTTTCTTAAAAAGGTGATTGTCGGGACTTTTGTTGTAGAAGGCGCCGGGGCACTTCTATATATGACGGTGTTTGTGCCGGAATACGGAGCAAAAGGAATCTGGATATCGATTTTTAATGCGGTTTCTGCCTTTTGTAATGCGGGAATGGATGTTATCGGCGAAGATAGCTTGTGCGGTTATGTACAACATCCGATGATAAATCTTGTGACAAGTATGTTGATTATTCTCGGCGGACTCGGTTATATTGTCTGGTGGGATATAATTCGTGTAATGAAGCTCTTTAAGAAACAGAAGTTTCAATGCTATAAAAAACTTACGTTGCACAGTAAGATTGCACTTTCGGCCACAGGAGTTTTGCTTTTGTCGGGGGCGGTATTATTTTTTCTGTTTGAATACCGGAATCCGCAAACCATCGGTGAGCTATCATTGGCGGGGAAGTTACAGGCAGCAATATTTCAATCGGTGACAACCCGAACCGCCGGATTTGCCACGGTTCCGCAGCAGAATCTGACGGATGCCTCCGCCATTGTGTCTCTGCTCCTTATGTTTATCGGTGGCTCGCCGGTGGGTACCGCAGGCGGTGTAAAAACGGTCACGATTGCAGTGTTGTTACTTTCCGCATTTTCGGTCATACGAAACCGGGAGGATACGGTGTTGTTCGGAAGGACGATTTCAAAACAGGCAGTGGGGAAGGCTGTTGCGGTTGTCAGCATGTCTTTTCTGATTGCGTTTGTTTCCACGGTACTGTTGGCGGCAGTTTCCGGAGCGCCGGCCCTGGATGTGATGTACGAGACCTTCAGTGCCACCGCAACGGTAGGTCTGTCCAGAAATTTGACGGCATCACTGGATTTCTGGGGAAAGCTGATTATTATTGTAACGATGTATTTGGGACGTGTCGGTCCGATTTCTCTTGCGATTGCATTTAATACCAAGAAGAGAAAAGAAAATATTATTAAAAATCCGACAGAGGAAATCAGCGTCGGATAACGGTGACGGAGGATTAGAACATGAAAACAAATCTGAATTATGCGATTTTCGGTCTCGGACGATACGGAAGAGCCGTGGCAAAGGAACTGGTGGATGACGGAGCGGAAGTACTGGCAGTGGATAGCAATGAAGATGTGGTAAATGCGGCAAGTGTCGAGCTACCTTATTGTAAGTGCGCGGATGTAACCGATCCGGAAGTCATTAAGCAATTGGGGATTTCCAATATGGATGTGGTGGTTATTTCAATGGCAGGCGGATTGGAAGCCAGTGTCATGGCAACGATGCTTTGCAAGGAAGCCGGTGTAAAGACCGTTATTGTAAAGTGTTCCAGTGAAATGAACTGTAAAATTCTGAGTAAGGTGGGCGCCGATCAGGTGGTATTGCCGGAATCGGAATCCGGAATCCGATTGGCCAAAAATCTTTTAAGCTCCGGTTTTATGGACATTATTGAGCTGTCACGGGATGTTTCCATGGTGGAACTCAGTGTTCGTCCGGAATGGGAAGGGAAGACGCTCATTGAGTTGAGTCTCAGAAAAAAATACGGCATCAATGTAGTGGCAATTACACAGGGGAAAGACGTTTCCACCAATATTAATCCGGAAGAGCCGCTTTCCGGAACGATGAAATTGATTGTTATCGGTAATACGGCAAAATTAAACAAGTTGAAGTAAAAAAGAATAGTTATGGTATGACACGGTATTGAAAACCACATCTTGTTGTGTTATAATTACGAATCATAATTTTGTAAAGAAGGCGACAACATGTTAGATATTAAGGTTACGGATGTGCGGAGTTTACCGGGGGACAGCGGTTTTTTGCTGGATGACGGGAAAACTTCGATTTTGTTTGATACCAGCTTTGCATTTACCGGTTATCAGATGGCAGAGAAGGTAAAGCCGCTTTTAGGTGAGCGGAAGCTGGATTATATATTCCTTAGTCATTCTCACTACGACCATGTGGTGGG